>NZ_AUTI01000453.1:0-18903 GCF_000497995.1 Pseudoalteromonas sp. TB25 | reverse complement strand
TATCTAGCGTCAATTAACTTGGCCGGTTCCGCGTCAATTATCTTGGCCGGTTGATACCGAATTTTATTTACTCTTATTGAGCGCTGTTTTGCGTCGGTAGCTGTCACCTTCACAATGAATAATCGTGGCATGATGAACCAAACGATCGATTGCCGCGACTGTCATCGTTGAATCTTCAAATAGTTCATCCCATTGCTCAAATGATTTGTTTGATGTGATGATCATGCTGTGTCGCTCATAGCGATGGGCTATCAATTCAAACAGCACGCTCGTTTCCTGTTCAGTTTTTCGAACGTAACCAACGTCATCAACGATTAATAAGCTGTATTTATCGAGCTTTACAAGTTCGTCTTGCAAGCGTAAATGTCGCTTTGCTTGCTGGAGTTGTTGAACAATCGCTGACGCGGCAACGAACTTAACTTTATGGCCCTGCTCGATAAGGCCATAACCGATGCTACTGGCGATATGCGTTTTACCAAGACCACTGGCGCCAAATAACAATATATTGCCACCGTGCTTCAACCAATCCGGCTGATTTATTAAATCAGCAACAAGGGGCTTACTAACCCCATCAACAAGGGTAAAGTCGAAGCTGCTAAGGTGTTTACCCATTGGCAATTTTGCATCTTTTAAAAGCCGCTGAAGGCGTTTGTCATCGCGTGTCGCAAGTTCAACATGGCACAGCTCAGACAAGTATTGCTGCGGGCTCCATTGTTCTTCCATCGCTTTTTTTCCCAGGGTATTCCACTGTTGAAGCATGGTGCTAAGCTTTAATTGTTTCAGCATTAAAGGTAACGAGGCCGTGAAGTTATCCATGTAGACCTCCCGGTATCATGCTGCTATAAGCGCTCAAGCTGTGTTGCTTTATTTTTATTGTGGGTATGTTTGATGCAATCACTAAAAATTGCGCTTCACATTCTCGGATGGCCGGTAATTGTCGCTGAGTAATTGACACTGCTACAAATCGTCCTAATTGACGTTCACACCCACTTTGTTTTGCTAAATGGAGCAGTTTTACCATGTAATAGCTCGCTTCATCCGCTAAAAGATGAGTATTAACGTATTCCCAAATAGCTTTGTAATTGTCGCTTGGGAGTAAGTCGTCACGTAGTTGTGAGTAGCGAAATGCCAATGGTTTTTTAACCAATGCGTCAATAACATGCAAGTAACTAATATTGCGTGCACGGCACCCTTTAGAAGCATAGACACGCGCTAACGTTTGAACTAAATCGCTGCCATAGCGCAGCTCTAAGCGGTTGTCATATAAACGAACAAGTAATCGGCTACCAATAAGGCGTGACGGGACGCTATAGGTAACACGTTTCAATGAAATAGTACTCGTACGTGACACCGTTAGATAATGCTCGGTGTAATTGACGCTCATCGTCCGTGGTAAAGCGTGTAATTGTCGCTGCTCTACTGCGTACTTATCACTTACACGGCGATTACGGCGAGCAACAATGTCTGCAACAAACGATTCATAGACTTCTCTTGTCTGAAAGTCATAACTACCACGGATTTTTAATGCTTGCTCCAGTTGCGATTTAAGATGCCCATGAGGGCTCTCAATAGCCCCATTTTCATGCGCAATACCGCGGTTATTACGGGTCGCTTTAAAGCCATAATGGATAACTAGCTCATTAAAGCGCTCTGTAAAATCATTATCATTAGTATGATTACGATAGGCGGCACTGAGACTGTCTGTACGCACTTCTTTAGGCACACCGCCGGCTGCTTTAAATGCGTTTTGCACACCATCAGAAAAAGCAGCAAAGCTTTCACCGCNCTGGCGGGCATACGATAATGAAACAACATATGCTTAAGGGGTTCACTAGCAATGGTAACGGGTGACTTCACATGTGTGAAATCACATATACCTAATAGGCCATACTCGTGTGTTTGCAGGAATACGACCTCTTTGCTTGAGCCATACAGTGCCCGCCATTTATGAATTCGACGCTCTAATGTACGCCGTGAGCTCGGGTTAAATTTGTCGGTGTGAAACTCGCAAAGATGATCAAAAATTCCCACTGGAGTTAACGTAGCATCACCTTGAAGTAGAGGGACAACAATACTGTCCCAGATAGATTCAAGTGGATCTATACGTGTTCGCCATTGGCGTTTATTAGACAATGGCTGCTCATCCAGTTTATCAATGCGCCTTGCTGAACGTTCAGAAATACCTGCTTTCGCAGCCGCGATAACTTGGCTATTACGCTTTCTATGTTTCATATAAATAGTGACCTGCTGATCAGTGATTCGTGTTCCCGGCACAGTGAACTCCTCCGTTCTGCTGTACCGAACCTTATCAGATCAACCGGCCAAGATAATTGTCGCTAGACCGGCCACCGTAATTGTCGCTTAATAATAAGCTCTATAAAGCATGGAAAAGCTATGAAAGAGGCTTAAAAAATACATCTAATAAAGTGTGTAAACTTCAGCTGGAGGTGTCTAGATCAGCGCGTGATAAACTAAAGGCGCTTAGTGACGCGGATGAAATATCCCAATCTAAATATATTGAAAAGCTAATAAATTACGCTAGGAAAAATCCTAAGTTGATTTCTAAAGATACAAAAGTGCAAGAGCAATACGAACTTAAAAAGAGAACTTTTGATGATATCAGTGAGATTAAAGCTATGAAGGAAGACATATCATCTATAGATGCTAAGGTTACTAGGTTATTAGATGCTTGGGAAGGGTAGAGCAAGCTCAGCGAGGGCGTTGAGGGTGTTCAGAATTTTGTGGCAGTCATGGTTATTTTTAAAGATAAATAGCTTTTAGTATACCTATTAGTATTCCTTTATTTTATTTTTAAAGGTATTATTTTTTATAAACAATGGTTTATTGCTTTTCTATGAATCCCTCTCCCACCATTATTCTTAGAGCCCAGTTATTAATATCGAAAGGTAACAATAACTGGGTTTTTTAATGCCCTCAGAATGACTAATTATTTACTAAGCAAAGTGTCGATAACATGCCGACAAGTTCATGTTTTTCGATTGGTTTTGAAACGTAACCATCAAATAGCTGCCTGTATATTTCTTTTTGTTCTGTAAAAACATTAGCAGTTAATGCAATAACAATTTGTTCGCTATTAAGCGTCTTAATTATTTTACATGCCTGAAGACCATCCATTTTTGGCATTTGAATGTCCATAAAAATAATGTCTGGTTTGTGTAACTCGTATAATGAAATCGCTTCTAAACCATTGTTGGCAATAATAATGGTGGCTTTAGTTGGTTCAAGCATCGCAGCTGCAACAAGCTGATTTATTTTATTATCTTCAGCTAATAAAATAATTTTTCCAGATAGGTCAGGAAGCTCAATATTTTTAGTTGTTAATGTGCTGTCATCCACCTGCGCTTGTTTTAATGGTAAGTACACATAAAACTGACTCCCTGAACCTAACTGGCTTGTTACTTTAATTTCGCCATTCATAAGGCCTATTAATGATTTAGTGATGGGTAAGCCAAGGCCCGTACCACCATATTCACGCGTGGTTGATTGCTCCGCTTGTTCAAAGCGCTCAAACAATCGATCAATTGCCTGCTCAGAAATTCCAATTCCGGTGTCTGATATACAACAACATATTTTGTTTTCGTCGGTTAGCCTAAACGTTACTGTAACGCCACCTTGAGATGTAAACTTAATCGCGTTAGATATTAAGTTTAAAAATACCTGCCTGAGTCTAACTGGGTCGCCCACCCAATGCTTGTGCTCAATATCAATCACAAATTTAAGGTAAATGTTTTTATCTGTTGCTTGCACACCTAAGTCTGACTCTAAGTGATGAATAAGTTCAAAAAAATCAAAAGGCTTATGCTCTAATGAGAGCTTGCCGGCCTCTATTTTAGAAAAATCAAGAATATCGTTAATAATGGTGGTGAGAGCTCGAGTTGAATACAGTGATTTTTTTAAATACTCTTTTGATTTTTCATTAAGCGGTTGTTCTTGTAATAGTTGTAATGTGCCAAGTATACCGTTCATTGGGGTTCGTATTTCGTGGCTCATATTTGCTAAAAATTCAGACTTTGCTTGCGATGCTTGCTCAGCAAGTTCTTTTGAGTGACCAAGGGCTTGCTCGTGGTCAATTTGTTCTGTTAAATCGTAAGCAATACCTAAGTAGCCAACGGTGTCTCCTTCGTTATTTAACAACGAAGTGACACTTAAATTAACTTGTATTTGCTCGCCTGTAGAAGAAATGTATGTCCATTGATTAATATCTGGCTCTGTTGCTGTTGCTTTTAAGATAAATACTTCAAAACCAGGGTTGACAGGTTTATTTAATTCAGCACTAAGTAGTTTAGCCTTTTTTATAATTTCTTCTTTTAAATGAAATATGCCAGGGTTTTTAATGCCAATAACATCTTGCGCTTTGTAGCCTAATAACTTTTCTGAGGCGGGATTAAATAGAGTGATTAAGCCGTTTGTGTCGGTCGCAATAATTGAATAACTAGCACTGTTTAAAATACTTTGTTGGAGCATGCTCATATCGGCTATTTCTTGCGTACGTTGTTTAACTTCGCTTTCTAGTTTTAAATTTGCTTGCTGCAATGCGAGTTTATTTTTTTTAGCCTGAAGTGTTTTTCTCTTAATTCTTTGGTTTCTTCTAAAAATAAACAATTGCATTAAAAAAACTACAAACATACAGCCAATAGTGGCGAAAGAGCCATTAACAATGGCTTGATACCGACTAGGGAGATGAAGGTTATAAATAAAGGCGTCTGAGGCATCAATGGTAATTTTCCACGTTCTACCCATTAATTTTATAATTTTAGTTAATTGATAATCGTTAGTTTTGCTTTTTATGCCATAACTAAAAAAATCAGTCTCAGTATTGTTATTGATATCACTTATCGTTAGTTGATTTTCATCAAGGTGTGAAAGTGAGTCTAAAATTTTATCAATTAACAACGGCGAATATGCCCAACCTAAAAGCTCATTAAGGCGCTGTTTTTTATTATCAGAAATAGTAATGGTTTTATATATTGGCACTAATATTAAAAAGCCTTGTTGTGAGAGTTTATTCGCTTGTACTAAAGTCAGTGGCGCCGTTAATTGGGTTGTATTATTTATGGCAGCATTTAGTGCTGCCTGTTTGCGCATGCTCTCAGATCCAATATCTAATCCAATTGCTTGTAAGTTTTTTTGCTCAGGAAAAATATATTGAATTATAAAATGCTCATCACTAGTCGCTACGAGTGTATTCAAATTAAATGTCTGATCGGGTCTATCGTTTTTTGCATCATTCAAAAATTTATTTAATTGCTCAACGCCAACTTTTTTTATATAGCCAATACCATTAGCTCCAGGGAATTCTTTAGCGTAGTTACGGCTCCCAGAGTAGTTAGTTATGGCTTGATAGTTTAAGTTATTTGCACCTATCCCATGTACAAAGCCCTTTAAACCAAATAGCCCATATTGATACAAATCGAGCCTACTGTTAATACCTGTAGAAAGCGATGATAGGCGGTTATCAAGCGCATTGTTTATTTTATTTTTTATGGCTTCTTGGTGTTTAATATGAGCAAAGTAGGTAAGTATAATGCCCACAACTAATAAAATGACGTGAGGAAGCAGTGAGATTAATAACCCTTTATTAACCGGTCGTGCTTGAATCATTAATTAATCCTTTTTCATGAGTCGCAGTAAGTGTGTTTCTATTTTAATAACGTGATAAATATAGCACCTATTATTCAAGACACAACTTTGTTATTAATTGGAATGTATATATTTTATAGAGGTTTAGAGTAGGGGGAGTCTAAAAAGTTGATTTTAAGCCTCAAGATAAAACTAAAGTGCATATAAATATAATAATTTATAAATTCTGCATCACTTTATAGATACCAACAAAAGTAGTAGCAAAAGGTGCTGGTTTTTGTGCTTATTGATTTTTAGAAGAAATCAGCAGCTCATAACTTTACTTAGGTAAGTTTAAATCAAGTAAAATTAAATTAATATTATGATTTTTTTAAATAAAATTAGCGACTTAGATACGAGTGAGTAAGAGGTAATCTTTACCAGTTTTTACAATTCATCCGTAATAAAACAAACTCTTACTATTTTATAATATAAAAATTAAAACATTATAAATTTATATTGTTCTATATTTATTAGCATGAAAGAAAGGTAATTACTTGAAATGTAATTACCTTATGACATGTTTGCCGTGTAGGTCAAAAAGCATACACATCCCTATGTGCTGCACAGTAAAAACTTAAAAAACAAGGTAACGGAGATAACTATGGCTCACCGAGTATCTAAATTACTTGCGGCAACAGGCGCAGTATTAACATGCATTTCTATTCCTTCGTATGCTGCTGTTAATGGGCTGACAGAACAAGATGAATTTAATATAAAACTTAGATCAATTTATTTCGACCGTGACTACGATAACGACGCAAGTGACGATTCAACTTTTGCTCAAGGTATAGAGCTCAATTACACATCAGGTTATATAAATGATTTATTGAATGTGGGTGTATCGACTTACACCGTAATGAATATTAACTCTACAGGTTCAGCCGCAGGTAATATTTTACCAGCAGGTAATGAGAGTGGTGGAGTAGACGATAGCTTTTCTAAATTTGGTCAATATTTTTTAGATTTTAAATTGGGCAAAAACGGTCACGTTAAAGTAGGTGGGCAAAAAACCAAAAGCATGCTTTTAAAAAGCTCAGGCAGCCGTGCTATTCCTAATACTTTTCGAGGTGTTTTTGGCGACTATAAAATCGGCAACACTAAATTATATGGTTACGTATACGACAAATGGAGCCGTCGACATGATGATAGATGGGAAGACTTTTCTACCGACCAATCGGCACCTGGCGCCATTAGCGTAATTTGGGGCGTAGGTGCTACGCATAAAAAAGACGACATAACATTAGAGGCTGAATATTTAAATTCGCACAATTATCTAAGTAAAATGGGATTAAAAATCAGTTACGACATTAAACTTGAGCAAAGTAAGTTAACCCTTTCAACTGGCATATTTACCTCACAAGATGATGGTGATTTATTTGTAACAGGCGCAGAGGGCGGCGATTTAGATGATGAAGATGCAACTGGCGCATTAACAGGTTTAACTAAAAGTGAAAACGATGGATTTGCCTATTACTTAGATGCTGATTGGAAAAAAGATATTTGGAGTGTAGGTGCGGCATTTACTAAAGTAAGTGATGCTTGGATTGAAGATAACTTTAGTGGCGATCATGGTACAAACCCATTTCCAACTCGCTCATTGATTGGTGCCGATTTAACAAATCAAAACGAGGCAACGTGGCAGGCACGTTTTGGCATTGATTTAAAAGCAGTATCGCCAGGTTTAACAACAAAGTTTTACTACACAAGCGGTAGCGATGCGGAAAACTCTGCGCTGGGTAAGTTAGCTGGCACAGCTGATGAAAAATATTGGGCTGTAGATACGCGCTATAAAGTTGAGAAAATAAAAGGCTTAAGTTTGCGCTGGTTATTTGTAGATTATACAACCGAAAAATCAGGCAGCGTTGATGGTGTAAAAGGCGACAGAGCCGACCACCGAGTTTATGTAGATTACACTATTAAATTTTAAAATAACGTTTAATAAGCCAATGCAAATTTATACATTGGTTTTATTTCCTTTATTAATTACCACTATGATAAAACTAACAAATAGATAATAAAAATAAAGCTAATATATGTTTTCTCTTCAACAGTGGCAATCGCAGGGCCAATTCACTCATATTTCTGGCCATCAAATATTTACAAAAATAGCTGGTGATATAACTAAGCCTGCGCTGCTTTTAATACATGGCTTTCCAAGTGCTAGCTGGGATTGGGAAGGTATGTGGCAAACGCTTAGTGAACATTATTTTGTAATTACGCTCGATATGCTAGGTTTTGGTTTGTCAGATAAACCAATAAACGCTACTTATAAAATTACCGAACAATCCGACTTATATACCCAATTTTTAAAAACGTTAAATATTAATGATGTACATATTTTAGCTCATGACTATGGCGATACTGTGGCTCAAGAGTTATTAGCAAGGCAAGTGGTTAGCCAAAGTGACTTTAAAATAAACAGCGTGTGTTTTTTAAATGGTGGGTTATTTCCTGAGGTGCATAAACCATTATTTATACAAAAGCTTTTACTTTCAAAGCTAGGTTGGATAGTGCCAAAATTAATGAATAAACAAAAATTTGCCAATAATTTAGTGACTATTTTTAGTAAAAGTACACCGCCTTCAAAACAAGTGGTAGACACACTTTGGGAGTTGCTAATTTATAAAGATGGTTTAGCCGTTATGCCTAAACTCATTAGTTATATAAAGCAGAGGCAGCAAAACCGAGAACGTTGGGTTGGTGCCATCATAAACAGCAATATACAACTTACGTTTATAGCAGGCGCAGAAGATCCTATCTCTGGTAAGCACATGATTGAACATTATAAAAAGCTTATTCCCAATGCGCGCGTACAAGAGTTTGTAGAGCTTGGGCATTATCCGCAAGTAGAAAATCCAGATGCTATTACGCAGGCTTATTTGGATTTTAGAAATTGCCAATAAAAACGCGGCACTAAATTAAGTGCCGCGTTTATAAATTAATAACTCTGAGTATTTAGGCTTTGAACCTTAATATTTTTTCTTCGGTGCTCTTAATTGTTTTTCAAACTCGTCTGAAAACAATATCGTGCCGTCGTCTTCCTCAGTAGGAAAGGCAGCAATAAGTAAATCATCCTCTTCAAGGCCTGGTGTCCAGCGACTAAACCAATCAGCAAGTGGAATTGCTTTAGCGCTGCAGCCAGCCCATTCGCCAGTTGCCCATGCCTCTGCAAATTCGCGAGTTGGCCAAACTGGTACGCAGTCGTCATCTTCGTTGGCAAGCATAACGCAGCCATCATCGTCGTTTAAAATCCATACTTGTTTAAATTGTTGTACGGTTTCGAACATATAGGCTAGGCGTTTTTTTGCCCCAAGCCCTAAAATTACTGCTTGTTCTTCGCTTAAATTTGGCGTTGTCATAATTAGCTCACTCTTAATTACTATATCTCAATTATATGCACACAAGTATATCGAGTTATATGACAGAGTGTTGAAAAGTTGCTATTTAATTTCAGCAATGCAGATCTAATTTGTATATTGAGCAGTATAAGTCACAACTAATTTGAGCGATCATTCAAAATAAGCTTGAATGTTTGTAAAAAGGCCACATTGTAGTAAGCATATACTTAATGAAGGATTGAAAAATGACTACTGATTTACTTGCTCCGTTTAAACTAAATAATACGATTGAGCTTAAAAACCGCGTACTTATGGCGCCATTAACGCGTTGTATGGCTGACGATAACTTAGTGCCAACACAAGATATGGTTGAATATTATGCTCGCCGTGCCGAAACCGGTTTAATTATTAGCGAAGCAACTATTATTCGTCCAGATGCGCAAGGTTACCCAAATACACCGGGTTTATTTACCAGTGAGCAAATACAAGGTTGGAAAAAAGTAACAGACGCAGTGCACGCTAATGGCGGCAAAATGTTTGCACAGCTTTGGCATGTTGGCCGTGTTGCACATCCTCACTTTTTTGATGGCGATGTACTGGCACCATCGGCAATTGGCGTTGAAGGCTCTGTACCTCGTATGCGTGAGCTTACATATATCACACCAAAAGCAGCGACTATAGATGACATTAAGGGCCTAGTAGCTGATTACGCAAAAGCGGCAGAAAATGCGATTGAAGCGGGTTTTGACGGGGTAGAAATTCACGGTGCTAACGGGTATTTGATTGACCAGTTTTTACATTACGCTGCAAATACACGCAGCGACGAATACGGTCAAACGCCTGAAAATATGTCGCGTTTTGCACTAGAAGTAACCGATGCAGTTATCGCCGCTGTAGGTAATGAGCGTACTGCTTTACGTGTTACACCGGGTGCTTATTTTAATATGAGCGAAGATAACCGTGATAAAGCGGTATTTGATTACTTATTACCAGAGCTTGAGAAGAGAGATTTAGCATACTTACACGGTGGTATTTTTGACGACAGTACAACGTTTGAATCGCTTGAAGGTAAAACAACGTCTGAATTTTTACGTGCAGGCTACAAAGGTACATTAGTAGGCGTAGGCAGCTATAGTTTTGAGTCAGCAAAAGAGGCAATTAACGATGCTAAGTTTGATTTAATCGCTATTGGTCGCCCACTTATCGCAAACCCAGATTACATTAGCAAAATTGCAAACGGTGAAGAGTTAGTACCTTACAGCGATGAAATGCTAGCTGAATTAAAGTAACAGCTAAGTATTATATTTAGTTATTAAGGCACCTTAAGCTAAACCTTTGGGTGTCTTTTTTTGTACATATTCCCGCCATAAATCTTCCATATTTGTTTAACCTTTATGTAAATAAAGTTCATCCTCGTTGTCATATTTAAAATTCATACTGTCCGCGTTTTCATATTTCATAATTAAAACTAAACGGGACAACAATGTACGCTTTAAAAAACAAATCGCTATTGAGCATGGCAGTTGCTATGGCGGTATCAACATCTACTTATGCTAACGACAACACCATAGAAGAAGTAACCGTGGTTGCTAAACCAACGAGCTACGCTAACAATGTTATTGAGCCTGCAATGCTTGAGCAGCAAAGTTCGGTATCGAGTATATTATCGGTTATTGATAACTTACCAGGTATTAGCATAAACGAAGGTGATGCATTTGGTGGCGACGATTGGTCTACTACAATCACTATGCGTGGTTTTAGTATTGATGGAAACCAACAACAATTAGGTATGACCGTTGATGGCATTCCCAATGGTGGCTCTAATTACGGCGGTGGTGCTAAAGCTAACCGTTACTTGGAGAGTGAAAATTTAGCAACAGTAGAAGTAGGTCAAGGTACGTCTGATATTAAGTCGGCTTCACTTGAAGCACTAGGCGGGACATTTAACTTTGTAAGTAAAGACCCAAGCCTTGAAAAAGGCACTACCTTTGCTTATACATCAGGCAGTCACGATGCCACGCGTTATTATATTAAACACGAAACAGGCACTGTTTTTAATAACACACAAGCGTACGTAAGTTACTCGCAAACAGATACAAGCCGCTGGATTGGTTCAGGCAGTAATGGGGGCAAAGACAACCAACACGCTGAGCTTAAGTTTGTATCTAATTTTGACGATTTAACGCTCACTGGTCGTTTATCTTACGATGATGTAAGCGAGACAAACTATAACAGCGTAAGCCTTGAGCAGTTTGAACAAACACCCGATTGGGATCAGCTAACATGGAATTGGACGGGAGTTCCGCACTTTGACCAAATGTTTGCAGAAGGTTGGGGAACGCTTCGTGAAAATACCTTAGGCTATTTAAAATTTGAATACGCTATTTCGCCAACTTCATTATTAACTGTTAGCCCTTATTATCATAAAAATTCAGGTCGCGGCGATTGGATCCCACCTTATTTAACAACGCCGGTTGATGAAAATGGCAACCCAACAACCGAGGGTAGCACTAATGCAGGCTCTTATGGTTTTGCTGATAGTGAAGGCAACCCGCTTGTACCCAATGCCGATTGTACGCAAAGTTTGAGCTGGCCATGGGAGTCGGGTCCTGGTTTAAATCCTGCGTGTTACGATGCAACAGCAACGCCTGTTATGTCTTACCGCCACACGCATTACAACAAAGATCGTTTAGGTGTAACGGCAAATTACCAAGCTACATTTGGTGATCACGATATCGAAGCGGGCTTTTGGTATGAGCAAAGCGAACGTGATGAATCGCGTGATTGGCACAAAGTAATTGATGCGCGTATTTATCATCACTTTGATAGCACGCCTTACTGGACACAATACAAAAACACTTTTGATACCGATACATTCAAATGGTACCTACAAGACTCGATTAATTTTGGCGACTTAACATTAAATATTGGTGCAAAACAATATTTAGTTGAATTACAAAAATACGACCACTTTGCTAACGAAAGATCAGATAAAGTAGATAGCGACTCAGACGTGTTATTTAGTGGTGGTGTATTGTATCAGCTAAATAACAGCACAGAATTATTTGCTAGTTACAGCGAGAATTTTTCAGCAATAAAAGACGGTGTACTTGAGCGAGATAGCTCAACACTTATAAACATAGAGCCAGAAACTGCCGACAACATCGACTTTGGTGTACGTTACCAAGCCGACAGATTAACCCTTACAGCAACGGCTTACAGTGTTAAGTTTGATAACCGCATTACCTTTATTGCCCCTGGTAGTGGCACAGATGGGATTGATTACACCATTGGTACAAATGGCTCGTACGTAAATGTAGGGGGTATTGACTCAAATGGGCTTGAGCTTGCAGCAAGCTATATGTTAACACCAAGCTGGAGCGTGTACTCGTCGTATACTAATAGCAGTTCTGAGTATTCATCCGATGATCCAAATGCATACGATTCACAGGGTGTAATATTAAGAGATGAAAGTGGTAATGAGGTAGCACCGAGCTTTAGAAAAGGCGACAGCATAATAGATTCATCAGAAGATTTATTTGTGGTATCTACCGATTACTTTAGCGATGGCTTTCGTGTTGGTTTATCGGCTAAATACACTGGTGAGCGCTTAGGTGCATGGCAAGACGAAGATACTCGCACGCGTAATAAAGTAGACGGCTACACCGTACTTGATTTTAATGCAGGTTATTCAACTGACGTAGATGCAGGCCCGTTTAAAGCCATTGACGTATCGTTTGTTGTTTATAACGTTACTGACAAAAGCTACTTAGCAGGTGGTACTGGTAACGGCGCTACTTATTACATTGGCGCGCCACGCACCGCAGCAGTTACATTTACCGCTGACTTTTAATTAAGTTTTAGTAATTGAATTAAAATAAAGCCCATCATTGATGGGCTTTATTATATGAAAGGGCGCAAAACGCGATGAAAACGATTTTAAAAGTAACACTATTTAGCTTAAGTGTATTAGCGAGTAACTTTGCAGCAGCAGCGCAAAATGTAGTGCTGGTAACGCTTGATGGAGTACGCTGGCAAGAAGTATTTAATGGGGCTGATAATAGCTTAATTAATAATACTGATTTTGTTAAAAATCCAGAGCAATTAAAGACCCAGTTTTGGGCAAAAACAGCAAATGAGCGCCAGCAATTACTAATGCCTTTTTTAACGCAAGTAGTGGCTAAACAAGGCGTAATTATTGGCGATAGAGCTAACGGCTCTACTATGTCGGTAAGTAACCCGTGGTATTTTTCATACCCTGGTTATAACGAAATACTCACCGGTGAAGTTGACGAAAATATAAATAGTAATAACAAAGTGCTCAACCCAAATAAAACTATTTTAGAGCGTTTAGATAAGTTACCTGGGTTTAAAGGTAGCACAGCCTTATTTGGCAGTTGGGATGTATTTCCATACATTGTAAATACTAAGCGCAGTAACGTGTATGTAAATGCAGGTTTTATGTCAATTGAAGAGAATTTATTCACTGATGCGTCATTATTAAATGCGTTACAAAACGAAATTCCCAGTCCTTGGTATAACGTACGACTAGACAGTTTTACATATCGCTTTGTTAAAGCGTATATGTTGGCTAAAAAGCCTAAGTTGTTAGTGATAAGCTTAGGCGAAACCGATGACTTTGCGCATGATGGTCACTACGATCAATACCTTAAATCGGCAAGGCAAAGTGACGCGTTTATAAAAGACTTATGGGCAACCATTCAAACTACAGCAGGTTATAAAAATAACACCACACTAATTATTACTACTGATCACGGCCGTGGCAATAATGCCAACGATTGGCAACATCACAGCTCTAAACGTGCACTTGCTGAGCTAGAGTTAGGTGAAAATACCTACCCAGAAGGAATTGTCGGCTCTGAACATATTTGGCTTGCAGCCATTGGCCCCGCAATAAAAGGTAGTGGCTTAATTAAAACTAAAAATGAGCTTAAACAAGCGCAAATAGCGGCGACCGTTTTAAAGGCGCTTGGGCAGAATCCAAATGAAATAAATTCAAATATGGCGCCTGCTATTAGCGAGATTTTAAAATGAAGAACCTATTAAAACCATTAACCCTAACTGCCTTGGCGTTGAGTTCGGTTATTAGCGCAAGTATTACTGCCGCGCCATCTAAAATTCTATTTGGTTCGTGTGGGCATCAAGATAAAAAGATACCCATATTTAATGCAATTAACAAAGAGAAAGGCGATTTGTTTATATTTTTGGGTGACAATATCTACGGCGATACCAACGATATGGATGTACTTACCGATAAGTACCAACGTTTAGGGGCAAAGCCTGGTTTTAAAACGTTAAAAGCGCAAACGCCTATCATTGCCATGTGGGATGACCACGATTATGGCCAAAACGATGCAGGTAAAGAGTATCCGCATAAAGAGCAATCACGCCAAATTATGCTTAATTTTTGGGATGAACCTGTAAACTCAGCGCGTCGCACTCGCTCTGATGGAATTTATACCTCGTACATGTATGGTGAAAATGAGCAAACCATACAAGTAATAATGCCTGATTTACGTTGGAACCGTGATGCGTTAAACCATGTAGGTGAGCTTGAATACTACACTAAACGTAAGTTAAATAACCAAGGCCCGTATAGTCCTAGTGAAGTGAAGGGCGCATCCATGTTAGGTGAAGCCCAGTGGCAATGGCTTGAACAAGAGCTTAAAAAGCCCGCTGCAATAAAATTGATTGCCTCAAGCTTACAGCTTTTACCCGATTTTACAGGTTGGGAGTCATGGGCAAACTTTCCTGAAGATAGAAACCGTTTATTTGCATTAATTAAAAAGCATAAAGTAAATGGGGTCGTGATCATCAGCGGCGATAAGCACTGGGGTGAAATATCAAAGTATCAGCAAAACCTTGATTACCCATTAATTGAGATGACCAGCTCTGGCTTAACTGAAAAATGGAAAGACGTAAGCCCTAACAAACACCGAGTAGGGAATTTTACCCATAACGTAAATTATGGTGATTTAAGCATAGACTGGCAGCAAATTGATCCCACTATTTCACTTCAATTAAAAGGCATTGATGGCGAAGTAATAATGCAAAGTGACTTTAGTTTATCAAGTATTAGCCCTTATAAATAACATTACTCTATAAACAAAAACGCGCAGTGATCAAAATTAATGCTGTGCGTTTAAATTACTTGCTAACTCTCTGATTTATTAATATCAATTACCTGTTTGCGCTACCCCTAATATTGAAAATATCTTACACTGGTTTTATCTCAAGCAAGGCCAGTGTTATATGCTAAATATTATTCAATCAAACCGAATGGAAGCCCTGCAAGCGCAGTTCCACCAGCTGTTAAAAATAAACCCATTGCAAAGCCCGTTCGACAAAGAAGTGGTGCTAGTGCAATCGCCGGGTATGTCGCAGTGGTTAAAAATAGGTTTGAGCGAAAACTTAGGGGTTGCAGCGCAGGTAGATTTTCCGCTGCCGTCGAGCTTTATTTGGCAGTTGTATCAGCAATTACTGCCAAATGTTCCTAAAGAGTCGGCATTTAATAAGCCCAACCTTGCTTGGAAACTGTTTGCAATTTTACCAACCTGCATTGATGAACCGCTTTATTTGCCGCTAAAAACCTATTTAGAGGGCGATATTGACGGGCAAAAAACCTTTGCGCTATGCGAAAAAATAGCCGATGTGTACGACCAATATTTAATGTACCGACCGCACTGGATAGCCACATGGGATAGCGGCAAAGATGAGCTTGATGACGTAGATGTAGCCATTGCCCCATGGCAACCTGATTTATGGCGACGCATTGTAAAGCTAAGCCAAGAACTTGGGCAAAGCCAATTTCATCGCGCTAACATGCAAGGGCAATTACTTGCAGCACTTGAGACCATGGACAATAGCTTACTGCCACAACGCATTAGTTTATTTGGTATATCGGCGATTGCCAGCTCCCAGCTTGAGGTGTTTGCAGCGCTGAGTAAAAAAACAGAGGTTATATTATTCTTTTTTAACCCAAGTGAGCACTACTGGGGCGATATCATAGATGAAAAAACAGCAGCTAAAATAAGCGCTAAATACGCCAAAATGCCGCTGGTGGAAGCGCAACAAAAAAAACAAACCAATCCAGATGAAGAATACTACTTTATTGGTAATCCGTTGTTATCGTCGTGGGGTAAATTAGGCCGCGACTATTTTGAACAACTTGTACAGTTAGATGCCCGTTGGATTGATGGTTTTATTGATGTGTTTGACGACACCTTACTAGGGCAAGTACAAAGCGAGATTTATCAGCTTGCGTTTAAAGGCGAATCGCTGACCGATAACAAAGAGTGGTTTATAAACGACAAAGGTAAGTTACCAATCAGCGCAACCGACACCAGTATTACGCTCAGCGATTGCCATACACCGCTCAGAGAAGTTGAGCGCTTGCACGACTACTTACTTAACTTATTTAATCAAAACCCAACGCTTACTCCCAAAGACATAATTGTCATGATGCCCGATGTAGGCACTTACAGCCCTTATATTGAAGCTGTATTTGGCGGGGCGCAAGGCAGCCGTTTTATTCCGTACGCATTAGCCGATTTAGCCATAGAGCAAGAAAAGCCCGTCCTTAGTTCATTTGCGAGTTTAGCTAACTTACCGTTTTCGCGCTTTGGTGTGTCGGATATTCTCGATTTATTACAAGTGACGCAAATAGCCGAAAAGTTTGGGCTTGAAGCGCACGAATACGAGCAAATTCAATATTGGCTTGAACGTGTAGGGGTAAAATGGGGTATAAACGCAGCACATAAAAGCAGCTTTGATTTACCCGCTATCGATTTAAATACCTGGCAACATGGGCTCAACCGTTTACTGCTTGGTATAGCCATGCGCGACGAACAATGCCCGTTTAACGGTATTTACAGCGCTGATGAAGTAGAAGGCATGGCGCTTGATACGCTCAACAAGCTCGTGCATTTTATTGATGTACTGCAAAGCTTTAAAGAGCAGCTAACGCCCGATGATACGCTCACTAATAAAGCGCATATTTTAAGCGAGCTATTAAACGCCATATACGAAAGTGAAAGCGACGACAGCTGGGATTTATTAGTACTTCAAAACGTGCTCGAAGAGTTACAAAAACACCACGACAACGGCGATTACAGTAAAGCAGTTTCGCAGCGTATTGTTAGTTACTTAGTTAAACAAGGCATTCAAGAAAAAGGCGTAGGGCAGCGGTTTTTGGTTGGGCAAGTAAACTTTTGTACGCTTATGCCCATGCGCGCCGTACCATTTAAAGTGGTATGCATGCTGGGCTTAAACGATGCTGACTACCCGCGTAACGTACAACCCATTGGTTTTGACTTGGTGCCTTATTCTAAAAAGCAAAAAGGTGACCGATCACGTAAATTAGATGACCGCTACTTATTTTTAGAAGCGCTACTGAGTGCCCGCGACAACTTATACATGAGTTACATTGGTCGCTCGTGTTTTGATAACCAACCGCGCATGCCATCAACCCTTGTAAGCGAGCTGTTAGAATATATTGGGCGTAGTTTTGTATTAAGCGAAAAGAGTGAAAAAACGCTGCCCGCATGTCTAATTAATCAGCAGCATTTACAGCCCTTTAATAGCCATTACTATTTAGCCGATGAGCAAGCAAATACTGTGCTGAGCAACCACAGTTACAATCCAATTTGGCTGCCAAGTGAGTCAATTAAACCAGAGCCAGTTATTGCGCTTGATGTGACTGTGCCAGATCAGCTAGATCTTGATGTGTTTATTAGAAGTGTGTGCAGCGCACAAGAGAGCTTTTATCAACAAACATTGGGCTTACGCCTGCCACAATTTAACGAAGTAGCAAAAGACGAAGAACCCTTTAGCCTAGATGCGCTGCGCCGTTATTTTTACCTTGATGAAATACTCGAAGCAAACATAAACGAGCAACCCCTAAGTACCGAGCAAATACTGCAGCGGGGTGAGTTACCTCAAGCCAATGTAGGCAGTCTCATATTTGAGAGTATGGAGCACCGAGTTGACGCGCTTGCAGGGCAAGTAAAAGAGCACATTAAAGGCGGGAAAAGTGAGCCAATAGAAGTTTTGCTTACCATTGAAGGCACTAAAATAGAGGGCTGGCTCAATCATGTGTATTTGCAAAAACAAGTGTTTTACCGCAGTGCGAGTATTAAAGCGAAAGATTTAATTAAAGGCTTTATTTATCACCTCGCAGTGCAAAGTATGGATCAACAAGTAGAAACATTGTTACTTGGGCTTGATAAGCAAATTACCTTTGCGCCAATTAATAAAGCTGATGCCGATGCATTGTTACTTGATTGGTTTGAGTTATACAAAGCGCTGCGCGCGGAGCCTGTGCCGTTCTTTCCGGTAAGTGGTTATGAATACGTTAAAAGCGGCGGCGATATAACAAAAGCAATGAGCAAATTTAGCCCGCAATACATAGGGCGAGGCGAGGGCGAAAATCCGTATATTCGCTTAACGGTGCAATCGCTAAATGACTGCCAAGAAGAATTTATAAAATGGAGTGATAAATTGCTCACGCCTTTATTTGAACACGCAAAGGAGAGTGACCATGCAAGCACTTAATCCTCTTACTATGCCGCTCATTGGTCAAAGTTTAATAGAAGCCAGTGCGGGTACCGGCAAAACCTATACGATTACGGGGCTGTATTTACGTTACTTACTAGGTATGCAAATAGAAGGTGAGTTAAGTACGCCGCTCAGTGTTGAGCAAATTTTGGTTGTAACCTTTACCGACGCCGCCACCCAAGAAATTAAAGACCGCGTACGCAGCCGAATTATTGCTGCGCGCGACGCATTGCTTGGGCAAGACCCAAACGACGAACTCATTGAAGGCGTAATTGCCAAAATTGATGATAAGCACCGCGCGTTTGATTTGCTCGATGCAGCTGCTAAATCAATGGACGAAGCCGCT
>NZ_AUTI01000452.1:0-4973 GCF_000497995.1 Pseudoalteromonas sp. TB25 | reverse complement strand
GATGCTTGAGCGGCTGTTAATCGCTCCTAGCCGCCTTTAAAAGTCATTCAAACAAGATTAAATTTTAAAACCCTGTCTTAAAATAGGCATACCCGCCGAAGGGATCTATCGCTAATTCATAATATTTAGTTCAGTTAATCTGAGCGCACCACTACGTTTATTTACTTTAGTGTCGGTTCAACGGCAAAAAATGTCAATTCAGATAAACATTAATGAAGCAAGTTAAAAAACTCGCTAAATTCCTTATCAACAAAACGCCAAATACCTATTTTGATAAGGAATATAGTCATGAACATTATTACAAAAACAGTTATAGCACTGAGTTTAACAAGCCACTTTAGTGCGCATGCCATTGACCTGCGAGTCGACAACATTCGTGTATACCAAAGTAATTCGCAAAGCTTTTCTGCGCCGAGTTCGCTTTATATTGACGATGGTAAAATTGTAAACGTTGCTAAAGCGACCGACCCACTACAAAACGCCGATAAAACTATTGATGCCAACAACCAATATGCAATACCAGGTTTAATTGATTTACATGTACATTTGGGTTCATCAGGCAGTAACTTTACTGAGTTTCAGTATTTGCCGGTTAAATCGCACTTTAATTCTAATTTGTATTTAGGCGTAACTAACATTGTTGATTTGTTTTCGTTTGAGCAAACCCTAAACGAAGCCGCTCAATTAGAAGAAGCCCAACTAACCCCTAACCTTTTTTATGCAGGTACATTGTTTACCAACCCTGGCGGGCATGGCACGCAGTTTGGTGGCAACGCTTACGAAATTGCCAAAAATGAAGACATAGCAGCGCTATGGAAAAAACATATAAGCACCCAACCCCATGTAACTAAAGCGGTTATTGAAACCTTTGGCGGTATGGGTAAATCGTTGACTGATAGCCAATTAAGCGATCTTGGTAAGCGCTCTAAAGCGGCTAATTTACCGTATTTTGTGCATGTTTCTACACTAGATGATGGCAAACGCGCTATTAAGGCCGGTGCAACGGCTTTAGCCCACGGTATTAATAGCGAAGCGATAGATGATGAGTTTATTACGCTAATGAAACAGCATAATGTAACCTACATTCCTACCCTTGCGGTGTACCACAACCATAGCGATGAAAAGCATAACCATACTATTAGCTCACAAAACGAGTTACTAAAAACCATTCCCGAAAAGCTTCAAGAGTGCTTGTTTGAAAATGTGCCTGCGCCTTCAAAATGGAAAGAACACGCATGGAGTGAACGTAAAACCGCTTATGCAAATATTCAAAAGTTACATAAAGCTAATATCACTATAGGCACCGGCTCTGATGCCGGAAACCCATACACAATCCATGGAACAGGGTTACATAACGAGTTAGATGCACTTAAAAAAGCGGGCCTAACTAATGGTGAAATAATTAATGCGGCAACGGTTAACGGCGCACAAGCGATCAATAAAGCAGATAGTATTGGTAAGCTTGCTAAAGGCTTTGAGGCAAGCTTTATACTGCTTAAGCAAAACCCACTTGATGATATAAACCATATTCACACAATCTCAGAGGTTTATAAAGCAGGTATACAAGTAGACCGCCCAGCGCTTATTGCTCAAAACAAAGCCATAAAGCCACAAGGCCCCACTTGTAATGAAGTAATTAAAAGCAGCCAAGCGCAGCATGTTATTGATGATTTTACCGGTGATACACCATGGCAAGCCTTAAGCGACTCGGTAATGGGTGGTCAGTCTGTGGCAACGCTTACCACGCATAAAAATAGCTTAACTATAGATACAACCATTACAAAGCCAACAAGCTTTGGCGCGTGGGCAGGCGCTGATATAAAATTTACATCACCGGCTGATGCTTCAGCATTTAAAGGTGTGCGCTTAACGTATAAAGGGTCTACCACGCCTTTTGCTTTGTCTGTTTATCATAGTGATGTAAAGGATTGGGATCACTTTAGTGTACTTTTAAAGCCGCGCGATGAATGGACCACGCTTGATATTCCCTTCACTACACTTAAACAATTTGGTTTTGGTAGCCCAGTTACGTGGTCGGCAACAGAATTAACTGGGGTTAACTTAATGTGGCGTAAAATGCCAGGCGCAAGCAATGAGTCATTAAAAAACACACTACAAATCAAAGAGCTAACTTACTTTTAAATGAGTAGCAGTCAAAACACAAAATCATTTGGGTTTTGACTGTTTTTTGTTATGGTTTAATCACTTACAAAAAGAAGCACATACTATGCTCAAACATCCATTTTATAAATACAGCTTTTTTACTCTACTTATTGTAGATATTGCTTATGCCCTTGGGCTAATAATCGCGAACTCCGCATCCTTTACTACTGGTAGTGCACTCGCTGCAACTGTGTGGTTCGTTACTTTTTACTGGCTTCCTGTTTGGAGTGCGGCAGCGGTTATTTTTTACCTTCGCAATAAACACATTAACAAAATAGCATTTGAATGGTTAATTGCAGTTGTATTTATGGCACTTGGTAATGTGCTTACCGATATATTACTCACACAGCTTTTTGATGGGCATAAATCGATGGGAGTATTTGTTGTATTTAACGGCTTACTTTGGGGATCGTGTATTTACTTTACCAGTATTTTTATTGAAAATAAAAAACGCGCAACAGCCGAAAAACACGCACTTAAACAAGCTCAACTTGCTACATTACGATATCAACTAAACCCTCACTTTATGTTTAATAGCTTAAATACAATTTCGGCCTATATTCATACAAACCCTGATTTAGCCGATGAAGTACTGCATGAACTTGCTGATATTTTAAGGTACTCCCTTGATACCGCCGAGCAACAGCAAATACCTTTACAGCAAGAGCTTACAATAATAGAAAAATACTTAAATATTGAAAAAGCACGCTTTGGCGATAAACTTCAGGTTAATTACCATATTCCCAATAGGCTTAAAGACATATCGCTACCACCGCTACTGATTCAGCCAATTATTGAAAACGCCATTAAACACAACGCCAACCAAACTTCTCTAATACTTAATATAACCCTGAGTGAGCTTCCAAACGGCGTTAAAATACAAATTAGCGATAATGGTAAGGGTTTTTCGAGCGATGTAATAAAGCACGGGCATGGCAATGGTGTAGGGATGAAAAACATACTCAAGCGCGTCAAACAACTTGGTAAAAGTAAGGTACTACTGAGCAATAATAATGGTGCAGTGGTTACGTTGGAGCTAGCACTATGAACAGCAAAAACCAGCAACATACTATTACTAAAATGCGCGTATTATTTGCCGATGACGAGCTTCCCGCTCGCGAAAAATTAAGCCATCAATTAAGTTTAATGGAGCATGTTGAATTGGTGGCTATGGCTACAAATGGCAAAGAGGCTATTACATTAATCAATGAGTTGACCCCTGATGTGGTATTACTTGATATTCAAATGCCTGAAATTAACGGCCTTGAGCTTATTGATTTACTTAACTACCAGCCCATTATTATTTACACAACCGCGTATGACCAATTTGCTATTGAAGCTTTTGAGCACGCCTCAACTGACTACTTACTCAAACCTTTTCCTATTGCTAGGCTAAAAAAAGCTCTCGCCAAAGCGCAGCAGCAACTAGAGCAACAACGTGCACATACCCTAGTCAATCACGAACCCAACGAGCAAACGTTTACATTAACCAAAAACACTATAAATAAGCTCATTAGTAAAAACGGTGAGCGGATATTTTTACTCTCCCCTAGTAATATTAAATTTATTAAATCGGAGCAGGGCAATAGTTTGGCGTGGAATGGCGATACATTTCATCATTTAAGCGATACACTTGATCAGCTTGAGCATGCTTTAGCAGCACATAACTTTGTACGAATCCACCGCAGTTATTTGGTTAATATTGACCACATTAAAGAAATACAGCGCTGGTTTAATGGCAAACTTATGGTGATTGTAAATGACGATATTAAATCTGAACTAAGCACCAGCAGAGCCGGCGCAGATAAGTTAAAGCAATTGCTGCATATTTAACTTATCCAATATGCTACTGGTCGTTACTCGAATACACACTTAAAATAGGGAATTTATAATCGGCAAACGATACAGTTACCGATTGTGTTTCGTTGCCTTTAAAACCGAGTTTAAATTCCATTGGCATAAATCGGCTGCCGTCAGCAAAAAGTGCAAGTAAGTGCTCCTCGCCTAATTCTCGATTGCCCGACGATAAGTTAGTTAGCGTTATAACAGCCCAGCGTTCGCCCTCTTCATTGCTCATTAATACATAATTAACGATTTTAAAATCCCCTTTTTTAGGGGTTATGTTGCTATCGTTTGCAAACGATAAGTGCATGCTATTTGGTACTGCACGGTCAACATTTAGCGCTTTGATAGAGTCGGCTTGGCTTGCCCACGAAAGCACCAATAAAATGATCACTAAGGCTTTCTTCACTGTGAGTTCCTTTTTATTACCTAGTAAAATACCTAGTAAATTACCTAATAAATTACATAACAATAACTGTTTAAATTATATTCGCATTCCATACCTATTATGTAAACAAACAATCATCACAATTTTATCCAGCGCTTTGGCTTCGCCACTACAGACTAAGCGCTCATTCAGTGTGCTTGCGCTACTTTGAGGTAATAACGAGTGATAAGAGTAAATAATTCAAAGCTAACTTAAAGTAAAAAGCGCGATTAAACAGGAGTATAAACGTATGGCAAGCACACATAAAAACTCAACAACGGATTTATCTGATCCCAGTAACAGCATTCAAGTAAGAGGGGCGCGCGTTCACAACTTAAAAAATGTAGACGTTGATTTACCTCGTAACGCATTGGTTGTTTTTACAGGAATATCGGGCTCTGGAAAGTCGTCGCTTGCGTTTGGAACGCTGTTTGCTGAGTCGCAGCACCGTTACCTTGATTCAGTATCGCCGTACGCCCGAAGGTTGATAGATCAAGTTGATGAGCCCGATGTTGATTCTATTGAAGGGCTACCGCCTGCC
>NZ_AUTI01000451.1:0-11598 GCF_000497995.1 Pseudoalteromonas sp. TB25 | reverse complement strand
TCCTGCTAAAGATGCTGCGGTAGCCGGCGTTTGTAAGCCATCTAACCAAATTTTTACTTGTTCAAGTTCTTGTTCACTGCCAATTGAAATTCGTAGCCAGTCGTCTTCACCGTATAGTGTAAAAGCGCGCATAACCAAACCTTGCTCAAGTGCAATTTTAAAGTAGTTTTTATCGGCTAATTTTAAAGTAACAAAGTTACCTTCACCAGTGAGAATTTTTAATGCAGCAGGGGAGGCGTTTAGCCAATCTACCAACTTAGCTTTTAAGCTATTTAAAATAGTGACTTGGCGGCGCATTGATGTAATTGCATCGGGTGCAATTGCTTGCGCTGCAATACTTGCTACAACGCCTGATACCGGATACGGCGCAATGACTTTACGAATTGGCGCTAGTGTTGCTGCTTGTGCAAGGGTAAAGCCCGTTCTGAGCCCTGCTAGCGCAAAGGCTTTAGAAAGCGTGCGCAGAACCACTACATTACTAAACTCATTAATAAGTTTTGTGGCGCTTTGCTCTGGGCAAAACTCTATATAGGCTTCGTCAACAATAACCAGTGCTTTACCCATAAGTGCTGTTGCAATCGCTTTTACTTTATCAAGTGGTGTTAGGCTGCCAGTTGGATTATTTGGGTTACAAATAAATACCAGTTTTGAGCTGCCAACAGCTGCAACTATTTCATCAACACTGCCTCTTAATAATAATTCTTGGGTAAGCGCGTTAATACTAACGTTGTGTGTATCGGCGGTAACTTTGTACATACCGTAAGTTGGTAAAAATAGCGCAATACTATCTTTAGCTGGCTCACAGTATGTGCGCACTAAAAGCTCAATGCCTTCATCTGCGCCGCGCGTCATTAATACATTTTCGCTTTCAAGATCTGTATAAGCTGCGTACCTGTCAATAACCAGTTGCGGTTGTGGGTCGGGGTAGCGATTTAAATCCTCAATACTCAGTTCAAGATTTTTAGCATACGGGCTTTCGTTAGCATTTAGCCACGTAGTACCGGTTAGCTTTTCACTTTTTGCAGAGCTGTATGCAGCAAGGGCTGCAATATTCTTAGGTAATAAGCTAGACGCTTGTGCGCTCTCATTGCTCATTTTTAATTGCCTCTAAACGAATTGAAACCGCATTAGCGTGGGCATCAAGGCCTTCTGCATCTGCAAGTGGTAAAATTGCTTTTGAAAGCTGCGTTAAACCACTTTTAGTAATTGTTTGCACTGTGTATGTACGGAAAAAATCAAGCAAGTTTAAACTCGAGTAAGTTGCACTGTAACCATATGTTGGTAACACGTGGTTAGTACCCGATGCGTAATCGCCTGCAGATTCTGGTGTGTAGTCACCTACAAATACTGAGCCTGCATTTTTAACTTTATCTAGGTAAGGTGTTGCATCGCCTAGTTGTAAAATTAAATGCTCTGGGCCGTATTGCGCCGATACATCAAATGCTTGCTCAACAGAATCAACCAAAATAAGTGAAGAATTAGCGAGCGCTTGCTCGGCTGTTTCTTTGCGGCTCAAATTAGCTAACTGGCGTGTAAGTGCCTGCTGAGTTTGTTCTATAATACTTTCGCTGTTACATAATAAAATAACTTGCGAGTCTGCGCCGTGCTCTGCTTGTGAGAGTAAATCGGCGGCTATAAATTCTGGGTTTGCACGTTCATCTGCAATAACTAATACTTCAGACGGACCTGCTGGCATATCAATTGCCATACCTGGGATAGTTTGCGCAACGAGCTGTTTAGCCATTGTTACGAAGCTATTACCTGGGCCAAAAATTTTGTTTACTTTAGGAACCGATTCGGTGCCATAAGCCATTGCTGCAATTGCGCCTGCGCCACCACTTTCTATCAAAGTAGTAATGCCACATAACTTAGCTGCATATAAAATAGCAGGGTTAATTGCTTTATCACCTTGTACCGGCGTAGCTAGTACAACGGTTTTAGCGCCGCTTAACTGTGCTAATACACCTTGCATAATAACCGACGATGGCAGTGGAGCACTGCCACCGGGTACATAAATACCGACTGCTTCGATGGCTTGATATTTCAGTTCACATACAACGCCTGGTTGGGTTGATAATTTAATATCTTTTGGCAACTGCGCTTCGTGAAAACGTTTAACATTTGCATAAGCGGTGTCAATTGCGTATTTAAGCTCTGCACTTAGTGCTTGCTCAGATGCGTTAATTTCATCTAGCGGTACGCGCAAACGTGGGTTAGCTCTATTATCAAACTCTTTGGCCATGCTAAGTAAGGCCTCATCGCCTTGCTCTTTTACATTAGCTAAAATAGTTTTGCATATTGCTTCAACCTTTGCGCTTACAGAAACTGCAGGGCGCATTAGCGCCGCTGCTTGTACTTGTGAAGATTCCTCATTCCAACGAAGCATGGTACTTACTCCATCATTTTTTCAATTGGCATAACTAAAATAGAGTTAGCGCCTAGGGCTTTTAACTGCTCCATTGTTTCCCAAAATAATGTTTCGCTGCTTACCATGTGCAGTGCTACGTATTCTTCATTACCCGCAAGGGCAAGTAGAGTCGGTTGACCAGAACCAGGTAAAATTTCACAAATTTCATCAAGTTTGTTTTTTGGTGCGTGTAGCATGATGTATTTGCTTTCTTTAGCTTGTCTAACACCACGTAGGCGCGGCATAAGCTTATTGATTAGTGCTAGTTTGTCAGCGTCTTGCAGATCTTTATTTTGAATTAAACATGCGTTTGATTCTAAAATTGTATCACCTTGAATTAAGCCGTTAGCTTCAAGTGTTGCGCCAGTAGATACTAAATCACAAATTGCATCAGATAAACCTGCACGTGGTGCTACTTCAACAGAGCCAGTAAGCATTACTGTACTTGCGTTGATGCCTTCGCGCTTTAACCACTGAGTTAAAATTTCTGGGTAGGTAGTTGCAATACGTTTGCCTTCAAACCAGCTCTTATCGCGAGCGCCTAGCTCTTGTGGCCAAGCAAGTGCAAGACGACAGTAACCAAAATCTAGTTTTGAAAGTTTGTTTACTTCGCTTGGAACACCTTGGCGTTCACGTTCTGCTTGAACTTCTACTAGTACGTTTTCGCCAACAATACCTAAATCACATACACCGTCCATTACTAAACCAGGAATATCGTCATCACGCACACGTAGTACGTCAATTGGCATATTAGTTGAGTGTGCAATTAAGCGTTGTTCACGAAGGTTAAGTTTAACACCTAACTGTTTTAACAGATCTTGACAATCTTTAGATAGGCGGCCGCCTTTTTGGATGGCGATACGTAGACGATTTGTGTTACTCATTATTCATTTTCCTTTAATTTAAAAACTAAAAACCCCGAGGGGAACCTCAGGGCGAAAATGAATCAATGTTTTTTGAATCGCCAGAGGTTCCTTTTAGGAATAACCTCTCAGCGAAAGACCTGACAGGTTATTCCGGTGAATGGTGGTGATGATGTACTGTTGTCAGGTTTAAGCGCATTTTTTATCCTATTTAACTGCTCGTTGTTATAGTAACGTTCAGTTGTTATCTGTTTAAATAAATTTCGCATTCATAAAAACATAAACAGCCATATTATGGCAAGTTTTTTTTAGCTTAATTAAAGCATATCTTATAACTGTCGATAATATTAAGAAGGGAAGTGCATTTTTTGCATATATTTGTTTGTTTATTAGCCAAACCAAGCGTTTAGATAATTTAACAGTAAACTAAGGAAGTGTGTATGGATATCATGATTCCTTATTTAGGAAGAATAACCAGACTAGAAGTTGAGTCAAAAAGTGCTTTTCATATTGCGGGTGTGCAAAGTGGATCGGCCGCTGAAAAAGTTGAGCTAGAGAATAAAAAAAGGCGTGAGTTACAAAAAAAGAAAAAGCTCAATATGCTTGACGACCAAAATAGTAAAAAAAAGTCTAACGTAGATGATGACGAAAACCCCCATTTAGATACGTGGGCTTGATAATACCAACTTTACTAAATACATAAGCAATTAACTCAAAAGGCCCTTGCGGGCCTTTTTACTATGTATTTTGCTTATGCCAATTAGCTTAAACTCTTAAGCAGATAGGCATTACTATTGGTTTTTGCTTTTAAATATATAAAAGCTAAATATAGCGAACACACATACCTGAGCCACAATACCTTGCCATGTCGACTTAATACCAAGCCATGCTATATCAAAGCTCATTGGTAGCGACGCAATACCTATTATATCGGCCTCTTGTAATGCAATAACGGCTTTGCCCATAAGCACAAACGAGAGTGCAAATAATAAATAAGTGGTAATTGCAAAAAACTTAGCAACCGGTAATTTAATTGAGTACTTAATTAATACCCACGTAATAATAGCTAGTATTGCTATAGCTATCGCAAAACCCGATGCAATAGATGAATATTGAGCAGGCGAGCTTTGCGTTAATAAAGACTGATAAAACAATACGGTTTCGAATACTTCTCGGTACACGGCAATAAAAGAAAGCCCCGCTAATCCCCAAAGTGTTCCCGACTCAAGACGCTTATCTATATTGTCTTTTATATATTTTTGCCATTGTTGCGCACTTGTTTTACTGTGCATCCATACGCCAACATACAGTAAGATTACAGCGGCAAACAATGCACCAGCACCTTCCATAACTTCGCGACTTGCACCACTTATTTCTATTAATGTTTGCGCAGCAGCCCATGTTAAGCCACCGGCAATAAGTGCGGTTACCCAGCCAACATGTACGTATTTAAGCGCATCTTGACGTTTCGTTCTAATAAGCACAGTCATAAGGGCAATAATAACTAAGAGTGCCTCTAAGCCTTCTCGCAGTAATATTATTAAACTCGCTGAAAGTAGAGCGCCATCAGTTAGCTTGGTTTCGTTTAGCATGCTATCTGCTTTAGCGAGTTGTGTTAGTGCGGCATTTACTTTTTCGGCAACGACGGCTGTATCTTTTTCGTTTTTGAATGTTTGGCGTAGGTTCATCAGTTGTACTTCGATGTTTTTACGCAGTGTTTCGTCGTAGGCATTTAAGTTGTTTTCAACAAGCTCAAAGCCATCTAAGTATGCGCTAATTGCTAAATCACTTGCTTGTGAGTAATTGCCTTTAGCATGCGCAGCTTGCGCTGCAAGTAACTGCGTGCGAGTAACTGTTATCGGATTTTTGTTAGCGCTAAATAATTGCTCTGGATTACCACGAAGCCATTTAACGTAATGTGCTTGTGCCTCACTTTGACCTGCCGATAATTGTGCAGGGTTTAGGTTTACAATCTGCGAAGCGGTAATGTTTTGTTCTACATTTTGTGGTTTTTGAACATCTTTAAATGCCAAGCTACCTACATAAAAAGCTAAAGACCATCGTTGTTGTTCATTAAATTGGGTAAAAGCAACCATAGGTGTGTCGTCAATGCCGTTACTTACAGCGTCAAACAACCCCATTAATGAGCGGTTTGTTGCGCGCTCTTCGTCGGTAAAGTTGGTAGGCTCTGGCGATAAATTTTTTGCAAGCGGACCGTCGCCTTGACCACTAGGGCCGTGACACATTGAGCAGTTAGTAGCAAAAAGCGCTTTAGTTTGCTCAACCGGAAGCAGCGATGTAGGTAACGATAGTTGTGGCATAAATGTAAGCAGCGACTCACGAAGCGCTGAGCTTGCTGCACGTACATCGGCAACACTCGCTTTATTGGCAATCGCTGTATGCAGTGTTTTAGCTTGTGCCTTTACTGTATCAAACTCATTGGTTTGGCTTGATAGCTGTCCAGCTTGCTCAATAATAACGTGCGAAAATTCAGTCATTTCTTGATATTCGTCTGGGTCTAGTATTTCACCATTTCCAACAGCTGCCACGTAATCTACACCTACATACTCTGCAAGCTGTGCAATTTGTTTTATTTTTGTTTGCTCATTAGGTGAGGCCGACACATTAAAGCTTGCCATAGCCATTATAAAAAGCACAATAAAACAATGAAGTTGTCGTTTGCCCAGAGATACCAAATTTAAAAACACGTGAGAATTATTTTTGGACATTGAAAAGCCCTACAGAGGAAAAGCCAAAATTATAATTGTTTTCATTTGCATTTCAAGCGGATTAATTTAAACAAAGAAGATAAATAAAAAGGATAACAATTTATAGAACTTTAAAGTGTTTTTGTAACACGTGAGTAACAGTAACCAAGTGATTTATATAATAACTTGGTTACTGAGTTGATTGCTCACAAAGCATTTATTACTTTGCTTGCTCAGCTGATTTAATACTGCTTTGAATAAGCGGTGAAATAGTTAAGCCTTGTACAATAATAGAAAATATAACCACAACGTAGGTAACAATCACGATTAGGTTATGTAAGTCAGAGCCACCTACAAAAACTTGCTCGCGTGGAATTGCTGCCGCCATTGCCAGTGCAAGACCACCGCGTAGCCCACCCCAGGTTAAAATTTTAACACTGTGTTTATCGTAACTTCTAAAGCGTTTAAAGATGACAAAGGGTGCGCCTACGCTAATAAAGCGTGCTAGTAATACTGCAGGTACCATTAGTAAGCCTAAGCCAATTTCACCAAGCGTGATTGGCATCGTCACTATTAGCATACCTATTATTAAAAACAGTAGGGCATTTAAAAAGCTATCGGTTGCATGCCAAAAATCTTTTACGTAACGAGTGTCTTCAGGCCCCGTGCGCTCAGTTGCTTTAGTACGAGTAATGTTACCCATTAATATGCCGCTCGTAACCATGGCAAGTGCGCCTGATATTTCCCAAATATTTGCAGCAGCAAAACCTGCGGTAGGAATAGTTAAGGTTATCAATAAGCGAATGTTTACATCGCGGCTGTTAATAATTAAAAAGTGGCCAACCAAAGCGATAACCAAACCAAACGCAATGCCGCCTAGGGCGTCTACAAAAAAGAGTTCTGCTATATCGCCAAATTGTGCATCGGTGCCATAAAAAGCAACCGAAAAAATGGTCGTAAATATTACTAAACCAATACCGTCGTTAAATAGCGACTCACCTTCTACTTGAACTGAGATTCCTTCTGGCGCTCGCATTTGTTTAATAATAGCAAGTACAGCAATAGGGTCGGTTGGGCTAATAAGCGCGCCAAATAATAAACAGTATATAAACGGTACATCAAAGCCAAATAAGGCAAATAGATAAAAACTTAAATAACCGACTATAAAAGTGGAAGCAATAGTAGAAAATAGCACTAGTGCGGTTATTTCCCAGCGCTGTTTACGAAGCGCCATAAGGTTAATTTCCAATGCGCCAGCATAAAGTAAAAATCCGAGCATACCTTTGAGTAATAACTCGTTAAAGTTAATACTGGAAACAATTTGGGTCATGGCTAACGCATTTTGATCGCCTAATAATTTAACGGCAATAATCAATAATAAAGAAATAACAACTGAGCCTGTAGTAATGGCAATTGTAGTTTGCATTTTGAGGATATATTGGTTTGCAAAAGCAATAAAAATTGCAATGGCAGAGAGAAAACAAATGAGATACCAAGCATTCATTGGCTAACCTTACTATTTTTTAACGACAAACGAAAAAGGGGAGTATAAACGCGGCATATGTTACTCCTGTAATATTTCAGAGTCACAGTTTTTATGCCTAAATATAGCTTTTAATACGGATTATTTTTAGTAAGAGTTAATAGAAAATTAGGCTTTGTAAATATTGTCATTATTAAATTAAATGTACGTTATAAATACACAGTGTATTGTAATATCGAATGATTAATCTCACTATTAAAGTGCGTATTAATTCGTAAAGTAAAAGTGGGTTTTGTAATTACTTGCCCTTAATGCTTTGCTTACGTAAAATCCCGCTATTATTTATTTTAAAGTGATTGGTATTATCAAACAGCTGTTTAGTGCAACCGGGCCTTTAGCGTTATCTTTAGATGGGTATACGCCTCGCCAACCACAAATTGATATGGCAGTAGCTNGATGCATTAAAAAACAGTTCGCAATTAGTTGTTGAAGCAGGTACGGGTACGGGTAAAACATTTGCATATTTAGCCCCTGCACTTAAGTCAAAAGGGCGCACAATAATATCAACAGGTTCTAAAGCTTTACAAGAGCAGCTTTATCACCGAGATTTACCGCAACTAGTTAAAGCTTTAAGTGCTTCAAAAAAAACCGCCTTATTAAAAGGGCGCGCCAATTACCTATGCACCTACCGACTTAATCAACATGTTGCACATGTACCTACTGACGACTCTGACGTAATGCATCAACTAGCTATGGTAGCTAAGTTTGCAAGCGAAACACAATCGGGCGATTTGGCTGATTGTATAGGTATAGAAGATGATGCCAAAGTACTGCCTTATGTAAATTCAACAGCCGATAATTGTTTAGGTAAAGAGTGTCCAGATTTTCAAAGCTGTTATATACGCAAAGCACGTTTAACTGCGGCCGATGCCGATGTGGTTGTAATTAATCACCATTTGTTTTTTGCTGATATGGCTGTAAAAGAAAGTGGCTTTGCTGAACTTATGCCAAAAGCAGATGCTTACATATTTGATGAAGCCCATCAGTTAAGCGAAATTGCCAGCGATTACTTTGGTGAAAGTGTTAGCACTAAAAAGTTGGTAGATTTAATTAATGATTTACGTGCTATTTATAGAGCTGAAATTCCCGATATGCTGCAACTTGGTAAAAGCTTAAACAAGCTTGAGACAAGCGTTGCTGATTTACGTTTACAATTTGGTGTTGATGGCAGCCGTGGCGATTGGCGAGAAAAACTAAGCGATAAACAAATTTGCGCGGCGCTCCATCGTGTGATCAGTGATTTAGATTTTGTTTATCAAGTACTCAAGCTTTGCCTAGATAGAAGCGACAAAATTGAGCATCCATTTGAACGTGCACTTGCGTTTAAAGGGCAGTTAGAGCGGGTTTTTGATACAGCCCAAACCGGCTTTAGTTATTGGTATGAAACAACGCGCCGTTATTTAACAATTAATATAACGCCATTGAATGTATCAGCTAAGTTTGCTCAAATGATGCAAGACACGGGCGCAGGATTTGTATTCACTTCTGCAACACTTTCGGTTGATAACAAACTAGAGCATTTTAATGCAAGCCTAGGTTTAAAGCCAAAACAAAGCATGATGGTAGATAGCCCATTTGACTACCCTAATCAGGCGCTGCTGTGTTTACCTCGCTACTTACCCGAATCGCACGCTGATAATATGCCACATGCAATTGTAAAACTAACGCTTGAGCTTATAAAATCAGCACAAGGGCGTTGTTTTGTGTTATTTACTAGCTATCGAATGATGCACTTAGTGGCCGAAGGGCTAACTACACAAATAGACTACCCAGTTTATATGCAAGGGCAAATGTCTAAGCGTATAATTTTAGAGAAATTTACTCGCCATGGTAATGCGATATTACTCGGCACGGCTTCTTTTTGGGAAGGTGTCGATGTACGCGGCAGTACATTAAGTTGTGTTATTATAGACAAATTGCCATTTGCAGCCCCTGACGATCCATTGCTACAAGCTAAAATGCAAGATTGCCAAATGCAGGGAAAAGACCCTTTTTCACACATACAATTACCGCAGGCTGTAATTGCGCTAAAGCAAGGTGTAGGGCGTTTAATTCGAGATAGTAAAGACAAAGGCGTACTTGTAATATGTGATAATCGCTTAGTTACACGCCAATATGGCCAAGTATTTTTAAAAAGCTTACCACCGATGCGCCGCACGCGAAGCTTAGAAGATGCCAATACATTTTTAAAACAAATTAATTAGAGTACTAAAATGATCAAAAGTAATATCCTTGCCCTTGATGCTTCAACTGAAGCACTTTCAATTGTTTTACATTACCAGGGCCAAACGTTTCATCATTTTGAAGAGTGTCCGCAGCAGCACAGCCAAAAAATACTTCCACTTGTGGATGAACTTTTAACTAAAGCAAACTGTAAATTAAAAGATTTAGACGTAATTGGTTTTGGCCAGGGGCCAGGTAGTTTCACCGGTGTACGTATTAGTGTTGCTATAGCGCAAGGCTTAGCGTATTCAACTAATTTGCCGCTTGTTGGTGTGTCTACACTGGCTACTATGGCTCAACAAACGTTTGAACAAAAAGGCAGCCTGAGTGTTTATCCAAGTATAGATGCGCGTATGGGGGAGATATACTTTGCACATTACCAAGCGCAAAATAATCTAATGCTTTTAGTTAACCAAGAATGCGTTATAAAACCTGATTTACTAAATAATGACTATATAGCGACCACTGAGCCATCTGTAGCTGTGGGCACGGGCTTTAAAACCTATCCTGATGCGCTAAATGACTTTGAAAACGTGACAATTAATACTGATATTACATTGCCTGATGCGCGTTATATGTTAGCGCATGTTGAAGCCGCGTTTTTAGCGGGTGACGTTGTAAAAGCGAGTGACGCTCAACCTAAATATGTGCGAGATACGGTAACGTGGAAAAAGCTACCAGGGCGTGACTAATCATATTATTTGCAAATTGGTTGTTTTTAAATCATAATTTTATACAATATTAAGGTTGGAGACGCGTAATGACGCTGCCTATTGGTTCAGGTTTTTTTACCGGGGATATTCCGGGTAGGGTTAGCCCTACTAAAGTTGTTACTAATAAACCACAGAGTTTATTAGACCAGCCGGCTGCTCAAAAAACGAATACCGATTATGTAAAAAGCAGTGTCGAGGGCGTCGAACTAGCTAATCAACTGTTTAAAAGCAGTGCTAAAAGCAATGAATACAGCCAAACAATTTACGACCAACCGACAGCTCAAGTAAGTAAAGCGATTTCTACTTATACTGAATTTGCTAATTTAGAACGCAGAGCCGAAGTACAAAATTTAATAGGTGTTGATATATACGCTTAAAGCTTAATTGAGCGTTTTAGATAAATACAGCGATAAAATTCAATAAAAAGCCCGAACATGTGTTCGGGCTTTTTGTGTTCAAAACGAGGTGAAATTTACTGCTCAATAAAGCCAATCAGCTTATCTGCAATATCAGTATTATTTTGTGAGCCGATAAATTGCTCACTGCCTTTGCCATAGGCAAATACTTGAACGTCTACAGCGGTATGTCCGCCAGTTGTCCAGCCAGTAAAGCTTGCATCACTAATAATACTTTTAACAGCTAAATTAAGCGCTTTTTCTCCCATTTTTTTAGCTTGCTCAAGTTTGATTTGGTTTTCAGTTGTAAATTCAATATTGGTGTTAGCAGTCCATACTGGTTTTAAGTCTTTAGACTCCATAAGTTTGTCTGTTAACTTACTAGCCGTTGCCTTAACACCTTTAATTACGTCTGTTTCCCATTTAAATTGGCCGTGCGAACCAATAGTTAAGCCGCCCGTTGAGTGATCGGCTGTAACTACAAGTATAGTGTCTTTATTTTTATCAACGTACGCTTTTGCTTTTTCGATTGATTTAGCAAAGTCGTCCATTTCAGCCATCGCACACGCTATATCGTTAGAGTGACCACACCAATCAATTTGGCTGCCCTCAATCATCACAAAAAAGCCTTCTTCATTCTGGTTATCTAGTAAACCAAGCGCTTTAGATGTTAACTGAGTAAGGCGAGTTGGGTTCATATCAAGGGCAAATGGCAAGCCTTTGCTTGCATACAAACCTATGGCAGG
>NZ_AUTI01000450.1:0-17389 GCF_000497995.1 Pseudoalteromonas sp. TB25 | reverse complement strand
CACTTCCGACTTAATTGAACAAACAGACAACACAGTAGAGCGTATTCAAGTAGCCGCAGGTTACTGGTTTAACGATAAAACGCTTTTAAAAGTTGAGTATGTTAACCAAGAAGAAGGTGTTAATTCGGGCGGCCAAATCGGTAAAGGATTTGACGGCTTCACTTCTGAAATATCTGTTAAATTTTAAATCATTATCCAACTAGTCTAACTATTTAAACAAAGGACCTAAAAAGGCACTTTGCGGGCAGTTTTATGCGTTAAAACTGCCATAAATATAATTGGTAATAGATTGAAATTTAATAGCACTTGTTAAAACATAACGTGTATGGGGAATACCCGATGAAAAATAAATTAATTATGCTCGCGTGTGGCTTTATAAGCATGGGCGCTGCGGCAAAAGAAACAATCACAATAGCGACTGTTAACAATGGTGACATGATCACCATGAAAGAATTAAGCAGTGACTTTACCAGCCAAAACCCGGATATAGATCTAAAATGGGTTACTCTAGAGGAAAACATTCTTCGCCAACGTGTCACAACCGATGTTGCAACAAAGGGCGGCCAATACGATGTTATGACCATAGGTACTTATGAAGTACCAATTTGGGGCAAGCAAAATTGGCTAAAAGAGCTGGATAATTTAGGTGAAAACTACGATTTAGACGATTTAATTCCGGCAATTCGAAGCGGTTTAACGATTAACGACAAGCTTTATGCTGCGCCATTTTATGGCGAAAGCTCAATGGTTATGTACCGCACTGACTTAATGGAAAAAGCAGGGCTGACAATGCCTAAAGCCCCAACATGGGACTTTATACGCAAAGCTGCTAAAGCGATGACAGATAAAAAAGAAGGTGTTTATGGCCTTTGTCTACGTGGTAAAGCAGGTTGGGGCGAAAACGTTGCGCTTATTACATCCATGGCAAATTCGTTTGGTGCGCGTTGGTTTGATGAAAATTGGAAACCTCAGTTTAATACCCCAGAGTGGGAAAATACCCTTCAGTATTATGTCGATGTGATGAAAGAATCTGGTCCTGCTGGTTCATCTGCAAACGGTTTTAATGAAAACCTTGCACTTTTTCAAACCGGAAAATGTGGTATTTGGATTGATGCAACCGTTGCAGGCGCATTTGTTACTAACAAAAAAGATTCAGAAGTTGCCGATAAAGTAGGGTTTGCACTTGCGCCAGATAACGGTCTAGGTAAACGCGGTAACTGGTTATGGTCTTGGACTTTAGCCGTACCGGCAAGCAGCAAAAAACCAGATGCCGCAATGAAATTTATTAGCTGGGCAACATCTAAAGAATACACACAACTTGTAGCCGATAAAAAAGGTTGGGCAAAAGTACCGCCAGGTACACGTAAATCACTTTACAGTAATCAAAAGTACATGGACGCAGCACCGTTTGCGCAAATTACTTTAGATTCTATTCAATCTGCAGATCCTAAAAATCCGACAGTTAAACCAGTGCCTTATGTAGGTATTCAGTTTGTTGCTATTCCTGAGTTTCAAGGAATTGGTACAGCTGTTGGGCAACAATTTTCAGCAGCATTAACTGGCCAAATGACCGTTAAGCAAGCGCTTAGTACGTCTCAGCACCTCGTTGAGCGAACAATGCGTAAAGCTCGCTATCCTAAATAGCATGTAATGGGCGGGTAAGTACTCAAACTTACCCAATATTTTATGTCAATTCTATTTACTTGTTAGTTATAAACACTATCAAGGGTTTCTGATTTTCACTTGATAGTTAACAAGTAAATAGAATTGGCTTTTTTAAGGTCACCTTTATGGCAACAACTAACTCGCGCACGCTTGCTCGGTTTATGCTTCTTCCTAGTGTAATTTTATTACTTGCTTGGATGATAGTTCCGCTGTGTATGACACTGTATTTCTCATTTATTGATTACAACTTACTCGTTCCAGGGGATAAAGAGTTTGTAGGCTTTTTAAACTATGAATTTTTCCTAACTGATCCGGCTTTTTTTGAATCATTTTTTAACACGCTTTACCTAGTAACTGGGGTTTTACTTATCACTATTTGTGGTGGTATTGGCTTAGCTATTTTACTAGACCAAGCAATATGGGGACGAAATTACGTTCGTATTATGGTACTAGCCCCATTTTTTGTAATGCCAACTGTGTCGGCATTAGTATGGAAAAACATGCTAATGAACCCAGTTAATGGCTTATTTGCACATTTCGCGATTTGGCTTGGCTTTGAACCTATCGACTTTTTTGCTCAAATGCCGCTATTTTCAATCATCATAATTGTGTCTTGGCAGTGGTTACCATTTGCAGCATTAATACTGCTAACAGCAATACAATCATTAGACCGTGAACAATTAGAAGCGGCTGATTTAGACGGAGCTGGGCCATTTAGTAAGTTTTTTTACATCGTTTTGCCGCACTTATCGCGCGCTGTAACCGCTGTTATTTTAATCGAAACTATATTTTTACTGTCAATTTTTGCCGAAATATTAGTTACAACAAGTGGTGGTCCTGGTTATTCGTCTACCAATATAACGTACTTAATTTACACGCAATCACTACTTCAATTTGATGTAGGTGGCGGTTCGGCAGGGGGCATAGTTGCAGTAATAATTGCAAATATTGTCGCTATATTTTTAATGCGCTTAATTGGCAAAAACTTGGAGGGTTAATTATGACTATAAAAGATAGCAGTCGTTCCAAACTAATTTATACCATTGCTGCATGGACAATAAGCGGCATGATTTTCTTTCCAATTTTATGGACGTTAATCACCAGCTTTAAAACGGAAGCTGAAGCAATTTCAGCAAGTCCAAGCTTATATGCATTCGATTGGACACTCGAAAATTACCGAGATGTACTGTCGCGTTCGCCATACTTTAACCATTTTTGGAACTCTGTAGTTATATCGCTAGGTTCAAGTTTACTGGGGTTATTAATTGCTGTACCTGCTGCGTGGTCTATGGCGTTTGTGCAAACTAAAAAAACTAAGCATTTATTAATGTGGATGCTTTCTACCAAAATGTTACCGCCAGTAGGGGTACTTATTCCGATTTATTTATTGTTTCGAGACTTTGCGCTACTCGATACAAAATTAGGTTTAGTAATTGTAATGACACTTATTAACTTACCAATAATGGTATGGATGCTGTACACCTACTTTAGAGAAATACCAAAAGAAATACTTGAAGCTTCACGTATGGATGGCGCAACAATTGGAGAAGAAATATTTCATTTTTTATTACCAATAGCCTTACCGGGTATAGCCTCAACGCTATTGTTAAATGTTATTTTGTCGTGGAACGAAGCATTTTGGACACTTATTTTAACCGCTGCAAATGCTGCACCTTTAACGGCATTTATTGCCAGTTACTCAAGCCCTGAGGGGTTATTTTACGCTAAGTTATCGACAGCATCTGCCATGGCCATTGTGCCAATTTTAATACTTGGTTGGTTTAGTCAAAAACAATTAGTGCGTGGATTAAGTTTCGGCGCAGTAAAATAGGAGAATACACATGGGCAGCATCACACTAAAACAAGTCACTAAAAACTTTGATGAAGTTAACGTAATTAAACCACTCGACTTAGAAATTAAAGACGGTGAGTTTATCGTATTTGTTGGGCCATCAGGCTGTGGTAAATCTACATTACTTCGTATGATCGCAGGGCTTGAAGATACCACCAGTGGTAATATAGAAATTGACGGCATTGACGCTACAAAAACACCACCTGCAAAAAGAGGCTTAGCAATGGTGTTTCAATCCTACGCGTTATATCCGCATATGACCGTGCGTAACAATATTGCTTTTCCTTTAAAAAGAGCCAAAGTTAGCCCTGCAGAAATCGAAAGTAAAATTGCTAACGCCGCTAAAATTCTTAATTTGACCGATTATTTAGAACGAAAGCCAGGGCAATTATCGGGCGGGCAGCGCCAGCGTGTAGCGATAGGGCGCGCAATTGTTCGTCAGCCTTCGGCATTTTTATTTGATGAACCGCTTTCAAATCTTGATGCGTCACTACGTGTAAATATGCGTTTAGAAATATCTGAATTACATAAAAGTTTAGCTACAACAATGATTTATGTTACGCACGATCAGGTTGAAGCTATGACAATGGCAGATAGAATCGCGGTATTTAATGCCGGTATTATTGAACAGGTAGGCACACCTTTAGAGCTTTATAAAAATCCTGTAAACAAATTTGTAGCTGGTTTTATTGGTTCGCCAAAAATGAATTTTATAGATGCTCCACAAAATGAAGATGCGAATGTTAGCTGTATTGGTATACGACCAGAGCATATAACACTCTCTACTGAGCAAGGTACTTGGGCTGGAACTGTAGGTGTAATTGAGCATTTAGGATCGGAGAGCTTTTTACATATAAATATTGAAGGCAAAGGGACCGTAACAGTAAAAGCAGATGGTGATTGTCCGTTAAAATATGGCGATAGTATTTACCTAAGCGCACCGGCTGATAAAGTATTAAAGTTTGATAATAACGGTTTAACAATTCTCTAGAGCCAATCTTTAATTACCTTAAATAGCACCTTTATAAAGGTGCTATTAACTAAATTCTAATTACATAATCCTATGAAACCTAGGTATTTTTTATTAAGGAATGGTATATTTACAACTATAAATAACAAAAACGTTATTGATAAATAGATACTCCAAAATTAATAAAATAATTTATATAGCAGCACATATAATTAAAATTATGTAATAAAAATAAGGACTTAGTTTTCCTTCTATTTTAAGAGGTTTACGTGGTAAAGCTATCAAATACAGAAATTAGAAAGCTAGATGATGCAGCCAGAGCAGGGTGGTTATATTATGTTGGCGGTAACACACAAGATGAAATTGCTAAAAAACTAAATATATCTCGTCAATCTGCACAAAGAATGGTCGCATTATCTGTGAGCCAAGGATTAATTAAAGTTAGACTTGACCACCCGATTGCCAAATGTATGGATTTAGCTGAAAAATTAAAAAGCCGTTTTGGGTTAGATTCGTGTGAAGTTGTACCGAGCGATCCATCTGAACCTTCATCTACATTAGGTTTGGCTCAAGCTGGCGCGGCAGAAATAGAACGTCATCTAAAATCAGAACAACCCAAAGTACTTGCTATGGGAACCGGTCGAGTTTTACGTTCATGTGTGGATGAGCTAAGAACTGTTGATTGTCCGCAACATAAAATTGTAGCCATGCTAGGTAATATGGCTTTGGATGGATCGGCTTCACCTTATGATGTTGTAGTAAGAATGGCCGAACACACTAATGCAAAACATTATCCAATGCCATTGCCAGTTTTACCAAGAAGCATTGAAGAAAAAGAACAGTTACACGCACAACAAAATATTACCGGTAATTTAAAACTCGCTAAAGATGCCGATGTAACATTTGTGGGTATTGGTAGCTTAGGTGAAAAGTCGCCATTACATATAGATGGTTTTATTGATGCGCAAGAACTTAAAGAGCTACAAGATCTTGGTGCTGTTGGTGAAATGATTAGTTGGGTGTTTGATAAAAACGGTAAGCTTTTAGATTGCACAGTTAATCAGCGTGTAGCAAGTACGCCATTAAAAACAAATGCTAACAAACAGATTTATGCGATAGCTGCTGGTGAAGAAAAAGTGTTAGCCATTTTGGGCGCAGTAAGGTCAAACATGATCAGTGGATTAATTACTAACGAATATACAGCTGAGCGTTTACTTAGTATTGATTAAACAAATTGATAAATAAAGTATCTGTATTAGTAATACTAGTTATTGTAATAAAAACACTTAATGTCCGATACCGTCTAGTATTGGACATAGCAAGGGCGCATTTAAGCGCTCTTTCTATATATACATTAACTACCTATAATTTATATTATGTTAAATAGGGTAAATAAATACATAACTAAGTTACTCACCTTCATGAATTAACGTATAAACGCGATATTTTGACTATTTAATAAGCATTAACCTACTTAAACCTACTTATTTTAAAAATTAATGTTTTGCCTCTTTTCGCTATTTGTTACTTAAACATATAAAAATACCGCTTGGTTATTAATATAATCAAGCGGTATTACACTGATTGCCTATTCGCTACTTTATGCAATAAAACTTAACATATTGAAATAAATAGATTTTAAATTATCCTAGTAATTCACTAGAATAATTTATCATTCATAAAATCACTAATAAGCTCAGACACTTTATCTGGATGTTCATCAATAACCCAATGTGCGGCTTTATCTATTCAAACCAATGACGAATTTGGAATTGCTTCTTCTAACATTGGTGCATACTTTGGCTTTTGAAATTTGTCTTCTTCACCCCATAATATGAGTGCTTCATGAGGTAAGCTTTTAAGATCGCCTGTAATAGCTTCGGTATATTCTTTATTGAGCCTGCGCATGTTACTAAATAAAGCGGCTTTTCCTTTTTCATTACTCCATGGTGTTAAGTATATTTTCATCAACTCTTCAGTCATTACGTTCGAGTCGTAGACACCTTTGGGCATGAAATCTCTTAATGTATCAACAAATTCATCTACAGATGTTTTTTCTTCTACGCCTGGTTCTAGTAAAGGTTCAAATTCTGGTATTGGCCAAGAATCAAAACATACACTATCAATATCAAGTAAAACCAACCCGTTTACTTTATCCGGATGATTTACAGCCATTAATTGAGCAACACCACCACCAATATCATGTGCAGCAATATTAACTTTAGAAATACCGAGCTCTTCTATAAACTTACACATTATTCTACATTGCGCATTTATAGATACATCAGTGTTACTTGGCATATCTGGTGCTATTACCCGATATTTTGATGCAAGTTTGGCATCACATTTCGCCATAAAAATTTATTAGTCGGAATACCGTGTATCAATAATAAAGGTGTACCTTGTCCCATTTCTTGATAAGTAATTTGATGACCTTCTACTTTTTCAATTAATACACCTTGCTTAACTGGCTTTAATAACAAACCATTAAACCCAAGCTTTATATATTTATTATTACTATTTTCGTTTTCACTAAATGTATGCGCAATAATTTTCGTTGCTGATGCATCAGCGTGCTTTCTTATTTTTAGCATTGCGTCGGTGCCCGTAAACTGTGGCATGACTATGTCCATTAAAATAATATCGTAAATATTTTGAGAAACCATTAATAGCGCCTCTATTGCACTGGATGCAAAATCTATTAATATGTTTTCTTCTTTAAGCATTTTTCTTATTACAATTTCTATTAGTAAATCATCATCGACTAAAAGCAGTCGTGTAGTTTTATTTATAGGTTTTACTGTATTAAATCCGATAACTTCCATCGTATCTTCAATCGTTTTTTTCATTTTTTACCTCGAATATATTACGCTATATGTAACACCAACCGGCATTAATATTTTATCGTTACATAAAATCTACATTAAGGCGGTTGGTATAGCGGCCTATCTTTTTAAAATACGTGCTATTTGGTTTATTAATATGCCTTGTTTTACAGGTTTTAATAGCATGTCATCAAAGCCCTGGTTTACATATTTAGATTCTGGATCGGGTGTCGATGTATGTGCAATTATTTTAGTTTTAGAATTATCACTGTGTTTTTTAATTTTTAACATAGCATCAGTTCCTGATAATTCTGGCATTACTATGTCCATTAAAATAATGTCGTAACTGTTTTGAGATACCATTAACATTGCTTCTATAGCACTGCGCGCGTAATCTATTTTAATGCTCTCATTTTTTAGCATTGCCCTAATAACAATTTCAACCAGTGGATCGTCATCAACCAGTAATAGCGTGTTTTGTTCTTCATTAGTTAATGGATTAATATTTACTAAATCGGTAGTTATTAATGGACTGTTTAATACTTCTTGTTCATCATCTTTGTTTTGTTTACTCGCTAGGTTTACCAATATAGAAAGTGATATCGTCGTTTTATTTGCATTACTGCTAATAATTATCGCTTTCCCACCAAGCATTTTAAATATCGAGATAAAAAACTTTAACTCTAATAATAAGTCTTTATCATCTATAAAGCGTGTTATATTATCACCCGAAATGCTTTTAAGTTCAGTTATAAAATGGTTAGTGTTGATTAAATTACTTAATGAAAAGTCGAGGTTTAAGTAATTACGAGTACTTTCTTTTTTAATCTGAGCGTCAATTGAAAGCGTTATATTATTTGATGAATCCAAAACCTCAGTAACTAACTGAATAACCAGTTGAGAAATTAACTTTTCATCGCTTGCTACCGTTAACTCTGATGTAATATTATTTTTCAAAACTATTTTATTATTTTCAGCCTCTTTCGTTAAAATTGACATGTTATTATTGATCAGTTTCTTTAGATTTACGTTTTTGGCTTGAAGCTTTAACTTACCTATCTCTGATTTATTTATATTTACGAGCTGTTGAATCACACTTTCAAGCTGGTCGCACACATCAGAAATATTCCCTACATTGTTTTTAAATTCGTTAAAGCTTATAGGATCTTTTGATATTTCAATTAATGACTTTAAAGATGATAAAGGCGTTTTTAATTGACGACTAAGCCTTGAAACAAATTTTTCTTTTAATTGATTTGTCTGTTTAGATTTTTCGAGAACATCAGCGAGTAAACATTCTTTTTGATGTGCCTCTGTATCATCTCTAAAGTAGCAAACAAAACCATTAAAATCTGTATGTCTTTGTAATACAGTTATCCACTTCCCGTCTGTAAAACCTATATCTATTAATTGGTTACGATCATCATCAAGCTTATGATGCTCATGGTAATGATTTATAATATTATGCTGTTGCGCAATACTTATCAGCTGGCTATACGATAGCTGACTGTTTTGTTTATTCACCTGTGGAAATAAAAGATTAAATGCATTGTTAGTAATCACAGGAAATTCGTGGCTATTAAAAATAGCAAACCCATGTGGCAATGCATCAAGAGAACTTGAAAATAGCTCTTCCCTATTAAGTATTAACTGATTTTTTTGTTTTATTTCATTGTGTAAACGCCTAGGCAAACGTAAAAAATAGTACACGAATGCGAATACACAAAAGGCGATCAGTCCTAATCTAATTAGGATATATTTAGTTATTTGTGGACGTACTATTTTATTCATTGGTTGCACATGTAAACGCCAAGTAGGTGGAAAACGACTGCTCAAAGCGCTAATACTATTTTTAATTATACTGGGGTTTACTTCTCCTTGTTTTCCTAAAGTAAACTGTGGTGTTGCTATAAAAACGTTATAATTTTCAGTGTTTAATTTACCAATAACGGCTTTTAAAAACTTACTTAAATCAAATGCTGTAAGTGTATAAATAGAGCCTTGTTTAATATTTATTTCAGAAATTAAGAAGGCCGTATCTGCAACAGTAAATACTTCTACTGCTTGTTTATTCGCTCTATTATTGAATTTTTCTAACCAGTTTTTAAATCCATACGCGGCTAAATCAAAATTATTTTTTGACCAAAGTGCAAGTTGGTTATACTCAGAATCAAACACAACATACCCTTTATAAGTTAAGCTTTGTGAAACCTGACTCTGTACTAAATCATTAAGCTGCTCTTTTGTATAGCTATTTTGGCTTTGTAAAAAGCCTGCGATAACTAAATCTTTTTGTGATATATATAATCCTTGATTATCAAATCGCTCTAGAGCATTAAATAACGTTTTACGTAATTGCTGAGTTTGTTCATTGTAATTACTTTGCAGCTCCTTTTTTTCTATAGTATAAAGCAGTAATGCAGTGAATGAGCATAATACTAATGCAATTAAGAATGCCACGGGCGCTAAACTAAATACATGAATATACTTTTCCCCATAATTTTTTTCACAGGATTAGTACTTTGATTACTTACTGAATCTGAATTTTTATTTAACTGTGTCTGCAATAATTGAGCAAATGAAATAAACTGATTTTTTTGTGAACCTATTAATGTTTTAGGTGCTAAATCAGCCATCAGCACTACGCCAATGAATTTATTAGTGACACTATAAATTGGATATTGTGCATAAAAACGAATTAATTTGTGCGTGTTGTTTGATACATCATCAAAAAAGGTATCTTCAAATAAATATAGTTTTTCTTGTGTGCAGCGTTGTTGATAGCTTAATAACTCATTTTCGACACTTTCTTTATCGTTGCAGGTTATTAACTGCTCTGAATAAACCTCTCTAAAATCGATAAATTTAACAATTGGAACATCATAAAACTGTTTTAGTAGCGTTAGCGTTTCTTTAATTTCTGTTGATATTTCATCAGTTGGTGTATCTGCTAAATTAGCATGTGAGGTAAATATATTTGAGGCGTTCATTGACGTTCTCCTTCCCCTTTTGGGGGAGTATGTATCCACGTTGTACTGTTTTGGCCGCTATGTACTGGCAGTAAAACTTTAAATGGTGGCGTTAAACTACTAAGAGCAGGTTTGCCTGTGGTGATATTAATTACTTGTTCTGCATTAACTAAATTAAGTGATGTTTTGCAATATGTAATACCTGGCTCAATCCCTATTAAGCTCAGTGTTTCACTAATGATAAGGTTATTTACTAAATCGATACCGACCAGCTCAAATGTGGTTTGCAAAATAGTGAAATGTTTCCGAGCTTTTATCGTCGTACCACACCATCATAGATGTACGGCCCAACTTTTTAGCTAAAATTAGTAGCTCGCGACCATTAACCACGTTCACATCAAGCGTTGTTTCGTGGCCAAGTGCAATACGAGAAATATCACGGGTAAACACAAAGCGAGTATGCGTCCATTTAACTAAGTGCGATACTTTTTGTACCCGCTCACCATTTGCATTTTCTATATAATCTAAATGACTTTCACTGCCCATAGCGGTAAAAGATATTAGTAATAGTATAAAAATAAATTTTAACATAAGCCTTTCCCTCAATTTGCTTACTGTATAGGTAGCAAGTATGAGACCAAGGTTTTTTATATTTATAATCAGTGGATTAAGATGTATAAACGTGTTTTTTATTATTTTGATTCGCAAATTGCAAATTGCAAATCAACAATTCATGAAGAGGTTAACAAAGAAATAAGAGCAGAGGTGTGTGGCGCAAAGCGAGTGAAAATACGCTTTACGCTAGTTTTAATTAATGCAAAGCGGCTGTAAACGGGATGCTTTCACAGATTTTAGCTTCAGCTATAAGCAGCTCTTCTAGGCGAACATCAACTTCTTCTTTTTCAAAGTATTCGTAAGCTAGTTCTACAAATAGGTTTTTATGTTTTTCTTCTGACTTAGCAATAGCAACATAAAAATCTTTTTCTTTACCCTCAGGAAGTGCTTGTGCAACTAAAGAAAAACGCTCGTGGCCACGTGCTTCAATTACACCGCCAACCAGTAATCGGTCCATTAAAAAACCATCACGACCATGTCTAAACAGTGCACGTATTTGTTTTATGTACGGATCTTTTTTGTCGTCACCTAAGTTTACATCGCGCTCTAAAAGTAACTTAAGCACTTGTTTAAAGTGTATTAATTCTTCTAATGCTAAGTCGGTCATGGCTTTTACTAATTTACGTTTGTCTGGGTAATGTGAAAGCATAGACATAGCCATACCCGATGCTTTTTTTTCTGCAGCGGCATGATCTTGTAAAAAAGTATTAAAGTCAGCAAGGACAACTTCGGTCCATTCAAATGGGGTGTGGTATTTTAATTCAAACATGTTCTGTACAACTCAAATAATAATGCGGGGATTTTAACGTATTTGTTTTAAAAAATCTTGTAAGGCAGCAATTTATCTATGCGCCCTTTAGCGGTGGATTCAACTTTTAGCGGGTGTTTGATATCGTTCCATGCGGTGACTTTACCGCCCATATTCATTTTTTCAAAATCAGCTTTGTCACTTTTTAATGCTAAAAAATCGCATAGTTTTTTGTAGCTATCGGGCTTTGCTATATCAATGGATAAAAAATCGTTGTCACGATTCTTAAAGTACGTGTGAGCATCGTTAAAATGTGTTTCGTAGCAGTGAGCTAAGTAACTATCGTCGCTAATATTATTAAGCGAAAGCTCACTAAACGTATTTAAATAACAGCGCTTTATATGAATATTAAAGCCCCCGTCTGCACGGGTTAAATTAGTGTGCATACGCGTTAAAAGCTGTTTTATTGATACAAGCCATGCACCAAGTTCGCGCTCTAAATAAATAAACTTAGAGTCAGGATAATGAATATCAAGCGCTTTAAAATCGTTAAATATGGGAGTGTCAGCAATTGCGCTGGCATTTTCAAAACAGGCATTAGTATACGCGGTATGCGCTGTTGTAATGCCAAGTTCTAAAAATGCATGGCACACACTAGTTGTGCCGGTACGTGGTAAACCTATTATAAATATTTTGCTCATTAACTTTTCTATAATTAGCCGCGTGTTACTAGTAATACAAAGGCGCTGATAATCATGACTAAAAATGTAGTAATAGTACCAATTTGGCGATATTTAAGGCTTTTTTCTACTATGCCTAAATTTTGAAACACACGCCCTACTAATAACGCACCACCTAATATATGGCAGTAATGGCTAGCAAGCCCTTGGTACTCTGCTAAAAAAAGCAAAATTAAAGCAAATGGCACGTATTCCATAAAATTTGCGTGGGCACGCACAGCACGTTGTAGCGTTGCATTACCGTTATCACCAAGCGATATTTGCTCCGCACGGCGCACTTTTATTACGTTAAAGCTTAAATAAATGTAAAAGAATGCGAGTAATGCAGCATAAGTTGAAATGATCACGGCGTTTTCCTGTTATTTTTATCGCATAAATATGCGCTCTATTATTGTGGGCGTGATAATAACACATAAATTTGAGCAGCATTATCAGAAGTTTAATAATTGCCTATGCTAAGCTAGAGGTATTAAGTTAGTAGAAAATACATAAGGATTTTATGTTTGTACCTCGTAAAGTAGCCGACAGTTACCGTGAAATGATTAACAGTATTGGCTTTTACCCTTCGATGCTTTCAGTGGGCTTTTTGTTATTTGCCATTATTACAATGTCGGTTGAATATTTAGCCCCTGTTGAGCAGCTAAAATCGTTTATATCGGTTGTACTTGTAGATAGCGCCGAAAACGCGCGGACTATTCTAAGCACTTTAGCGGGGAGTATTATTTCGCTTACCGTGTTTAGTTTTTCGATGGTAATGGTGGTTTTAAATTCAGCCAGCGCGAGTTTATCGCCCCGCGTAGTGCCAGGGCTTATTACGCGCAAATCACACCAAATGGTTTTGGGGTTTTATTTAGGCAGCATAATTTACTCTATTATTATGCTTATAAATATTAATAAGCTTGATGGTGGCAGTACGGCAATTCCTTCAATAGGTGTGTTGTTTGCACTTGTTTTTGGATTGATTTCATTAGGTTTGTTTGTATTTTTTATACACTCAATCTCACGTGCTATTCAAGTTGATAACGTGTTAAATGGCTTGTTTAGCCAAACTAAAAACGAAATTAAAACAATAATACAAAGACAACAAGAGGACCCAGTTGAGGACTTTCCAGACTTTAGCAAATGGCATTCGGTTAGCAGTAAAACAGAAGGATATTATAAAGGCGTACATACCGATAAGCTGTGTGCCATTTTGGCTGAGCAAGATATAAAGGTGTATATATCTGTAAACCAAGGCTATTTTACAGTTAAAGGTTACCCGTTTTTAAAATGTAATAAAGAGATAGCAAACGATGAAGAGCTGATTAATAAAATTCTCGACTGCTTTATTTTTTATATAGAAGAGTACATTAGCGATCATTACCGTTATGGATTAACGCAAATATCAGAAATTGCAGTTAAGGCAATGAGTCCAGGTATCAACGATCCCGGTACTGCGGTTAAATCAATTGATATGCTGAGTATTTTACTTATTCAACGACTTTCAATTAACGATATTAACTACTCGTTTAAGCACAGTGATAATGCCCCATTGTTGTACCTTCATGAAACAAGCTTTGATGAGTTATTACATGACAACTTTACACCGCTGCGTAATTACGCCAAAGGCGATGCATACGTAATGACAAACGTGCTTGAGGCATTCAAAAATATTTTGTTTGTAGCCCATAAAGATACCGATGCACGAAACAGTTTATTTAATTATTTAAATGCGATTGTTGATGACATAAATGAGCATGTAACTAATGAATACGACAGACGCGAAGTGACTAATATGCTCAACTCTATAGCGCGTATCAGCCAAGAGCAAGGTGAGAAGTTGGTGGCACGTTTTGAGCACCACTAGGGCGTGTTGAATTATTTGGATTGAAATTTGTTCAATCTAGGGGCGATTAAATCGCGGCGCGAGGTTTGTAACCTAGTGGGCTAAGTAAAAACCGAGCAACATAGAGTTAATCGTCCCTAGGAAGAACCTATATTTTAATCTATGTAGTACACAGCATAGCTTGAGGCTGTTACTTTAATCTCTCCAGCATGGTAGGCATCAGGTACATAGTTACTTGGTGCGCTATCAGCCATCATTACTTTTTCTGCGCGCATATAAGGCTGCGACTGCACATTGAGTGGACTTAGTGACGCGCTGTATAATCCTTTTAAATCAACGTCATAATCCTCACTAAACTCTTTTGCAGCATCCCGTGCGTCTTTAATTGCTAACTTTTGCGCTTTTTTATGCAGCTCGTTGTAGTTGCTTGCTAAAAATTGCGTTTGATTAATTTCGTTAATACCGTTGTTAACTAAGCTTTGTAGTAACTCAGGGTATTTATTTATATCGCTGAGTTTTACTGTTAACGTACGAGAAACCTTAAAGCCTTTAAATTCTTGATTACCGGTAGTGCGGTTGTATTGGCTATCACGGTTTATTGAAATTTGCCCTGCGTTTATATCTCCCTCTTTAACACCAATCTCTTTTACGAGCTTAATTGCCTTGGCGATAGTTAAGTCGGTTTTATTTTTAGCAGCAATTAAGTCTTTATCAACTTCGGTAATACCTACACTAAGCTGTACGTAATCTGGCATTGTAGTAAGAGTCGCTTCGCCCTTAACATAAATATGAGGAGCATCGGGAGTCGCTGCCGCAAGTGCATCAAAGCTAAGTACGTTTAAAGCCAGTGCACTACCTAAAACAAGAGTCAGTGTTTTCATTAAGTCGATCCTTTAATTATATAAAAGCAAGTAAACACCGTACGTGGTTAATTAAATATGAACAAGCACAAAAAACAGGCAATTGCCTGTTTTTTGTTAAGCATTGTAACTGTGCCTACAACGTTATTTATTTTTAATTACTTATAAACCTAATTAAACACTACAACGTTTATAGTTACGGTATTTTGGTAACCAGTAATTTTTGTCGATTGCTGCCCATAACGCATCATCCGTAATCTCAAGAGCAACGCCCTCTTCGATTGCCTTTTTAGCGATGGCAAATGCAATACGTTTACTTAGCGTTTCAATTTCAGTCAAGGCTGGTAATAAACTACCTTTACCTGTGTTTGCACGCGGCGACGACTCTGCAAGCATTTCGCTAGATACACTTAACATTGCATCTGTAATGCGTGTCGCTTTAGCGGCAATAACCCCTAAACCAATACCCGGGAAAATATAACTGTTGTTACATTGTGGGATTGGGAACGTTTCGCCATTGTACTCAACAGGATCAAATGGGCTACCTGTGGCAACAAGTGCTTTACCGTCAGTCCACTTAATCACATCAGCAGGATGCGCTTCTACTTGCTTAGATGGATTACTTAATGGGAAAATAATTGGCTGTTCACAACCGGCATGCATAGCGCGTATTACTTGTTCTGTAAATAAGCCAGGTTGACCAGAAACACCAATCAAAATGTCAGGCTCAGCACAGTGCATAACATCCAGAAGTGATGCGTACTCGCCGCTGTACGTCCAATCACTTAACGAGCCTGTAGGTTGTGCAAGTGCTTGTTGGAAATCGCGTAAGCCTTCCATACCCTCACTAAGCAAACCAAAACGGTCAACCATAAATACTTGGCTACGCGCTTGTGCTTCTGAAATACCTTCAAAAACCATTTGGCTAATAATTTGTTCAGCAATACCACAACCAGCAGAGCCTGCACCCACAAAAACTACTTTTTGCTGGCTTAGGGTTGAATTTTTAACACGACACGCAGCAAGTAAAGAACCGACCGTTACAGCCGCAGTACCTTGAATGTCATCGTTAAAGCTACAAATTTCATTGCGGTAGCGCTTAAGTAATGGCATTGCATTTGGCTGTGCAAAATCTTCAAACTGAAGTAATACATTTGGCCAGCGACGTTTAACCGCTTTAATGAATAAATCTAAAAACTCATCATATTCGTCTTGAGCAATTCGCTTATGGCGTGCGCCCATGTACATAGGATCGTTTAAAAGCTTTTCGTTATTAGTACCCACATCGAGCATTACAGGCAATGTGTATGCTGGGCTTATACCACCACACGCTGTGTAAAGTGACAATTTACCAATTGGAATACCCATGCCACCAATACCCTGATCGCCAAGGCCTAAAATACGCTCGCCATCGGTTACAACAATAACTTTTACTTTACCTTTGGTAGCGTTGCGTAAAATGTCGTCAATTTGATAGCGATCTTCATACGAAATAAATAAACCACGTGCGCTGCGATAAATGTCAGAGAATTTTTCACAAGCATCGCCCACTGTCGGTGTGTAAATGATTGGCATCATTTCTTCAAGGTGGTCACGCACTAAACGGTAGTAAAGTGTTTCGTTGTTATCTTGAATCGCACGTAAGTAAATATGCTTATTAAGGTTGTCGGTAAAGCTAGAATACTGCTGATAACAACGCTCAACTTGCTCTTCTATTGTTTCAAAGCGAGGAGGAAGTAAACCAGCAAGATTGAAATTTTCGCGTTCTTTTTTACTAAAGGCGCTGCCTTTATTTAATAGCGGTGTTTCAATTAGGCCAGGGCCAGAATGATGAATATATAAGTAGTTAGGATCAGTATTAGTTGTCATATTTCCAGGCTTTAACGGAGTCTTAAGTTATGATCTGTCATTATCAGTGTTAGAGGTTTAATTGCAACGACAATTAAGCTAGTCAGACCATTGAGAGAAAATACATGCGGGCTTCACTGCCCGCATGTATATTATACATAATTTAAAATTTGATAGTGGCGCTATTATCAGTTAAATCAGATAACGCAACACCTTCACGGCGCGGATCAGCGCCACCATATAAGGTATTATTTTTAACTTCAACTGCGTGTAAGCCTGAGTTTAAATCAATAATACGTACATTGTGGCCGCGTTTAGTAAGCGCAGGCGCAATGGCTTCAATGGTTGTGCCTTTTTCAAGGCTGGTGTAATCGTTACGATTTGTTGTACGCGGTAAGTTAATGGCGTCTTGCGCTGATAAATTCCAGTCAATAACACCCACAACAACTTGTGCAACGTAATCGATGATACG
>NZ_AUTI01000449.1:0-13585 GCF_000497995.1 Pseudoalteromonas sp. TB25 | reverse complement strand
CCAGCCGAGATTACAACGAACTACTTGATTTATGGCAAGGCTGGCGTGAAATATCAAAACCCATGCGCCCACTTTACGAGCAACAAGTAGCACTTACCAACGAAGGTGCGAAGGAGCTTGGTTATGCCGATACGGGCGCTATGTGGCGCAGTAAATACGATATGCCTGCTGATGACTTTACCACTGAGCTTGACCGTATTTGGGGCCAAGTTAAACCACTTTATAACTCGCTACACTGCCATGTTCGCGCAAAGTTAGGTGAAAAGTACGGCACCGACAAAGTACCTCAAGATCAGCCAATACCAGCACACTTACTCGGTAATATGTGGGCGCAAGCATGGGGTAATATTTACGATGTAGTTGCACCAGAAAACGCCGATCCGGGTTACGACGTAACCGAGTTATTAGCTCAAAATAATTACGACGAACTTAAAATGGTCAAAGGGGCTGAAAACTTTTTTACCTCAATGGGTTTTGATGCACTACCAGAGACATTTTACGAGCGTTCACTGTTTGTAAAACCAAAAGACAGAGATGTGCAGTGTCATGCATCAGCATGGAATATCGATAGCAAAGACGATTTACGCATTAAAATGTGTATTCAGCGCACAGGCGAAGAGTTTTCAGTTATTCACCATGAATTAGGTCATAACTTTTATCAACGCGCTTATAATAAACAACCTTTATTTTATCAAGAAAGTGCAAACGATGGTTTTCATGAAGCCATTGGAGACACCATTGCCTTATCGGTTACACCGGGTTACTTAAAAGAAATCGGCTTACTTGAACAAGTACCTGATGAATCTAAAGATATCGGTTTGTTGATGAAAATGGCACTTGATAAAGTAGCCTTTGTACCGTTTAGCTTAATGGTTGATCAGTGGCGTTGGCAGGTATTTTCAGGTGAAGTAGCCCCAGAGAACTACAACAAAGCTTGGTGGGAACTACGTGAAAAATACCAAGGAGTGCAAGCTCCTATCGCACGTAGCGAAAACGACTTTGATCCGGGTGCTAAGTACCACGTTCCGGGTAACACGCCTTATACACGTTACTTTTTAGCGCATATTTTACAATTTGAGTTTCATCGCAGCTTATGTGAAATTGCCGGTAACGATAAAGCCATTCATCGCTGCTCTATTTATAATTCAAAAGAAGCAGGGGATAGGCTAAACGCTATGCTTGAAATGGGTTCATCTCGCCCTTGGCAAGAAGCGCTTGAAACTGTAACAGGTAAGCCGCAAATGGATGCAACAGCAATGCTCGATTACTTTGCACCATTACAAACATATTTAGATAAACAAAACGAAGGCCGCAACTGCGGCTGGTAAATAGCGCTGAATAAAAAGCCCGCTCAAATGAGCGGGCTTTTTATTCATATTCTAATTTTAGTTAAATTAGAACTGTAAGCTTAAATTTGCAAAGTAAGCATCATAATCAGAATCATCCCAGTTATTGCCGTAACCTGCTTCTAAACCAACATTGTTGTTGAAAAAGTGTTGAGCACCAAGAGTGTAATCATCATTTTTATTAACTGTAACAAAAACCGATGTTGCTTTGCTGAAATAGTAGTTAGATGCTAATTCCCAGTTACTTGAACCGCCATCAACATCTTCAAATTTACCTTCAACAGTCAAGTAGTTACCTTGCTGTAAATCAACAAAGTACTTAGCTGCTACTGCACGGTAATCAAACTCATCATCTGCTGTTACTGTAAAGCCAATATAATCAGTGCTGTTTAACTGGTGGTTATATGCCAAATCAAACACAAACTGATTGTCAGCATCTTCTACATCAATAAACGTTGCTTTTAATACAAGGTTTGGGTTAAAGAAGTAACCAGCTGAAAGTTCAATTACATCCGTGCTTGAGCCAAAATCACTATCGAAATTATTGTACTGTGCACCTAATACAAAATCTTCTACAAAATACTCACCGCCAACGCTAGTAACATCTCCAAAATCATTATCACTGTATGCACCATAAACATTTGTTTGCTTATTGATGTATTCAAATTGATCGTAAGGACCTAAAGTCGCTTTTGGAGAAAAATAATAAGTTGAGTCAACAGTTATTGTGTCATCACCATCTACATCCACGTATCCTACATGGCTGATTGATTGGTAAGTATCTGCGGCTATTGCAGTGGTTGCAGCGCTTGATAATAAAATGCTCGAAATGATAACGGCTAATTTTTTCATTTTAAATTCCCTATAAATATTACTTTTATGCCTCAGCTGTCTAGCCAAAGTCGGGGCGCATCCTAACGCCAAAAAAATGAACAAAAACTGAATAAGAGGTTAGATTAAAACCACTTAAAATGTAAGTAATTACGAGCGAATGTAAACAATAAGTATCAACAAAATCTGCGTAACAATAGTCTGTCATCATTTAAACTTTAAAAGTAACAAATAAGGTACAAGTTGCCGCCAAATTGAGCACAACTTAATTATTCGATAAACCTCATTAATATAACCTCCCCTCACTAAATTTTTCTAATTTCTCAAAATAATGACTATAATTAATTCATTATTTCTGAATTTATAATGAAAAATAGGTTTGTATCAGTGCATATTTTTATCTGTTTTTTCCCAATAACCATTGTTTACTAGCAAAAACAACTCCAATACTTACTATTTTATAGCTATTATCATCGACTGCATTTAATGACTTTAATAACAATTTAGCCATTCATGGCGACTCTATTTATAATTTAAAAGAAGTATTTAGATGAGCAAAATAAAGGGCGTAATTGCGACTGGTAATAATTTACAGTTAAAAACTCAAACGTTTAAAAACGACAAAGCCCGCTAAATTTAGCGGGCTTTTGATATTACTTTTGTATTAACTAAGTACGGGACTTAATTAAAACTGAAAACGCATGTTAGCAAAGTACGCATCGTTATCAGAATCATCAGCGTTGTTTTCGTAACCCACCTTTACACCAATATTTTTATTGATGAAGTGTTGAGCACCAAAGCTGTAAGTGTCTTGCTTGTTGTAGTTAGCAAATACAGATGTTGCTTTTGAGAAGTAATAGTTAGTTTCTGCTACCCATTGGTTTTCTGCGTCATCAATGCTTTCGTATTTACCTTCAAAAGTTAGGTAGTTACCTTGCTGTAAATCAATAAAGTATTTAGCAGCAACTGCACGGTAATCAAAATCGTCGTCTGATGTAAGTGTAACACCTACGTAATCTGTGCTATTTAGCATGTAGTTATAAGCTAAATCAAATAATGCGTAATCGTCGCCGTCTTTGTTTTCAACTAGTGTTACTTTTGCAAGTAAATCAGGGTTGAAAAAGTAACCACCCGTCAGTTTATAAAGCTCACTGTTAGAACCTGAATCTGGGTCTAGGTTTTCGTAAGATGCGCCAACAACAAATTCATTAATGAAGTATTCACCACCAACTGATGTTAAATCGCCAAAGTCGTCATCAGCATAGCCACCATATACGTTAGTTTGTTTATTGATGTATTCAAACTGATCGTACGGACCTAAAGTTTTTTTAGGAGATAAGTAGTAAATAGAATCTACCGCAACGGTGTCGTTGTTATCGCTATTTTTGTAGCTTAGGTTACTAATTGAATTATAGCTGTCTGCAGCAGCCGCAGTGCTAGATAATAAAATGCTCGAAATAATAACTGCTAATTTTTTCATTGTAAGACTTCCCTATGTACATTGCTTTTTATGCTCTAGCTGTATTGCTAAAGTCGAGGCACATGCTAACGTTAGGAAACTGAATGAAAACTTAACTAACCAGTTGTATTTATTAAGTTAATTGTAAGGAAGTGTTGTAAACTGTAAAATTAAAGTAGTTGCAACATCTAGTCAACAACTACTTAAAACATGTACCGTATTAAAGCGCGTGTTGGCTAATAATTCGGTAAACATCGTTAATATTATCGCCAGACTTAAACTCTTTACTAATTGGTGTTGGATCTGAGCCAACCCATATTTTTAGCTCGGCATCTAAGTCAAAATGGCCTGCACTTTCTTTACTAAACTTGGTAATTTTAGAGTAAGCAATACTCACCATTTCCATTTTAGAACCGGTCATACCTTGCTTATCAATTAAGATTAAGCGCTTATTAGTAAAAATAAACATATCACGTACTACTTTATATGCTTTTTCTACTTGCTCGCCGTCAATTAATGTATTGGCGAGGATTTTTTCTAAATCAGAATCGTCAACTTCGCTTGCATTACCCATAAGTCCGCTAAGTAAACCCATTATACTTTCTCCTGTTTAAATATTTGATTCTCTAATGTATGACCATTAACTAACTGCCTGTACTGCCAGTGTTGTTGATGACAAAAATTCAGTAGTGCAATATCAAGTGGATCGCTCGTTGGCTGATACTCAACTACATATTCTTTATGTTGGCTCATATACACACGACTCACACCTGCAATTGCTTGAAGCTGTTGCTCAACATTTTGATAAGCCTCGCTTAGCATTAATGTATAAAAGTGTTTATCGGTATTATTAGTTTTTGTTTGATGCTCGCTTAGTACGCCTTTATCTAAATGAAGTACCTGTGAGCATAGTCGCTCAAGCTCAGTTAAATCGTGAGAGCTTAAAATAAATGTAGCCTGCTCACTTAATTCTGATACCAGCTCACGTACTTCTCTGGCATGAATCGGATCAAGCCCTGCGGTTGCTTCATCAAGCATTACAATTTGTGGCGCGCCAATAAGTGCTTGCGCTATCGTAACGCGCTTGCGCATACCGTGCGATAAGTCCCCTGCACGCTGCTTTGCAATTTCTTTTAAGCCAACCAAGTCAAGTACACGTAGCGCCTCAGTTTGGCTTTGCTTAGCCCCCATACCTTGCAGCTTTGCATAAAAGGCGAGTTGCTTGTCTATATTAAAACGAGGGTCAAGTTGCGCGTCTTGCGGTAATGCACTTACTTTATTAAATAAAGCAGCACTACCAGGTTTATGCCCTAATATTTCAAGGCTGCCTTTACTTGGCGCAATATAGCCGCACAACAAACTAAATAAGGTAGTTTTACCCGCACCATTTGGCCCTACAAGTGCCACTGGCGCGCCTTTGTTAATTTCAAAGTCCACATTATTAAGCGCAAGTTTTGCACCATACGATTTACTCAAACCGCTAGCTGTAATTAATGGTCTCATAGTGAGCTCCTTGCAAAAATACGTTGAGCAACGCTTAGTAATACCGCAGTTTGCACAAGGGGAATAGCCACAGCGCTCAATAATGGTAAATTTTGCCCCGCTAATAGCTCTATTTGCACACCCGGAAATAAATAATCAAGCAAGCCTAATGCGGGTATTTGCCATTGCAATATACCAACTACAATACCGCCTGCTGCAAAATATAAAATTGCCAATACAATAGATAAACGCGATGAGCGAGCAAAGGTATTAATTAACGTCATTAGTGCTACAAATGGGCACAAAGTAATCACTAATATTAAAAATATAGAAAGCGCACGGGCAAAACCACCAGCCAGTAAACTTGGATCTCTAAAACACAATACCGCGAGTGTAGCCACAAGCGTTATACCCACCAAACATGCTAATACTCCTAGCTGCCCTAAAAAACGGCCAAACAGTATTTCAAAGCGAGTGGAGCGCAGTGATAAAAACCTTAGTGTGCCGCGCTCTCTATCGCCTACCGTTTGGTCGCTACAAATAAATAAACCAAAAACGGGAAAGCTATAAAGGGCTATTAACCAGTACATAGCAAATTCGGCCTCAGGCCAATCCAATAATTTACTTAAACCAATAGAACCTGATATATCACGGGCTATTTGCTCAAAATCAGGCGCACTTACAATGCCTACTGCCTGCCCTATTGGGTAGCGCAGTATTATTAGCCACACCAATGCAAAGGCAGCTAATGCAATAAGTCCACGTTTAGTTAAAAACATACGTACAAGCTCAAATCCCGCTATTTGCGTTAATCGCCCTACGTTTATCGGTAATGGTGTTGCCATTGACTATCCTTAATGACTTTTTATTTTCTGTGTATTTATCCACACTAAGTGTAAACACCTTGAATTACCAGCAAAAAAAAGCTCACCTGTGGTGAGCTTTGTAACAATACATTTAAATGTAACAGTATAAATTGCGATATAAATTATAAATACTGCTTATAAACCTCAAGTGCTTGGCTTAAATCGCTAATTAAATCTTCAACATCTTCAAGGCCTATGTGCAAACGAATAACCGGCCCTAAATCCCAACCTGTATTTGAGCGCAACCCTTTCATGGTTAAATTAGCCGTTACCAAACTTTCAAAACCGCCCCACGAAAAGCCCATTTTGATATGCTCAAGGCTATCTAAAAATGCATCAATCGCTTTTTGATTGCCGGTTTTCATCACAAATGAAAACAACCCATTACTGCCATCAAAGTCACGTTTAAAGAACTCATGCCCTGGGCAGCTTTCAAATGCAGGGTGTCGAATATGATCAACAAGCTCATGTTGCTCAAGCCATTTAGCTACTTCTATTGCTGCTTTTTCATGTTGATTTAAACGCACACCCATTGTACGCAGGCCTCTAAGTGCTAAATACGCATCATCGGCACTGGTACATTGCCCTAGTAAGTATGAGTTTTCGCGCAAGGTTGGCCAGTACTTTTTATTAGCAACAGCCACCCCCATCATCACGTCTGAATGGCCAACAATATACTTTGTTGCAGCTTGAATACTAATATCAACACCGTGCTCTAACGGGCGATAATGCAGACCGTTACCGTAGGTATTATCAAGCATGGTCATTACGTTGTGCTCATTGGCTACTTTTACCATAGCGGGCACATCTTGCACTTCCATCGTAATAGAGCCTGGAGATTCTAAAAACAACACTTTAGTATTTGGCTGAATGTAATCTTTAATACCTGCGCCAATGGTTGGCGGGTAATAGGTTGTTGTAATGCCCAGCCCCACTAAAATTTTATCGCAAAAATCGCGAGTTGGTTCGTACACGTTATCAACCATTAAAATATGATCACCGGTTTTTAAAAACGATAAAAATACTTGGCTGATCGCCGCAGCGCCACAAGGGTACAATGCACACCCTTCGCCGCCTTCAAGTTCTGTAATCGCTTCTTGCAGCGCAAAGTGTGTTGTTGTTCCTCGGCGCCCATAAAATAACGTTTTATCGCCACGGGTTTTAGCTGCTTCTTTTAAATCGGCTACAGTATCAAATACAATGGTAGATGCACGCTGTACAACAGGGTTTACTACGCCATGTGTATAGGCTTTTTTTCGCCCTGATGATACCAGCTGAGTGTTTTTATTACTTTTACTCGACATTGTTAATCCTTAAGGGTTTGTGCGCCAATGCTCAATTAAATAACGAGAGATAGAATCGGTTCTAGGCAGCTTTAAATGCTCGCCTTCTTCGTGCCAATTACCAAATTGCTCTAAGTCTTCACGACTAAACCATTTTGCATCGTCTAGCTCTTCTTTATCTACGTTAATTTGCTCAGATGTCGCCTGTGCAAAAAAGCCAAGCATAATTGACGATGGGAACGGCCATGGCTGAGATGCTACATAACGTACATTATCAACCTCTATACCTGCCTCTTCTTTAACTTCACGCGCAACAGCTTGTTCTAGTGTCTCCCCTGGGTCTACAAATCCAGCAAGCGATGAATACATACCAGTGGGCCACGCAGCTTGGCGACCTAATAAACAGCGTTCTACTCCGTCAGCAAAGACTTTAGTAACGACCATAATTACCGCAGGATCGGTACGCGGGAATGTAGGATGCTTACAGTTTTCGTTTTCACATACACGAGAATGCCCGGCTTCCACTGAACGGTTTTTACTACCGCAGCGCCCACAAAAACGGTGCGTGGCATGCCAATAACATAGCCCTCTCGCAAGGGCTGCTATTGAGGCATATTTAATGGTTACTTGAGGCCCATATTGGCGAATATCAAAAAACTGAGCGCCCTCTATTAAAGGCGAAAGTACGCTTTCATCCAGATCAGAAACATCCAATGCAAACACACCATGTTTAGCATTGTTTAAACCAACAAAAATAGCACTCGTTAAATCTAAATGTGCCACTTGTTGATACGTTAAATAGCTTACTTTAGGGGTATCTTTAATAAATAGGGTTTGATTATTTTTAACTAAAACCCATTTACTTTGCGCCGACATTTGCGCTTTAAGCCACGATGGGTCTTTACGAAAATTTGAGCCTCTATCTAGTGGCATGTTGCTGTAATGAAGCATGTAAGTCCTTGGTAACTCGTTATGCTTTAAAATTACCATAATCATTTAGCAAACCCAATTGATTACAGTAATAAAAAAAGCCTATATAAGGCTTAATTCATCTATTACGGCTTTGTATTAAAATCTCTCATGTTGCAGGCACTTAGCTTGCACTTTTTTAACTATTTTTTACTGTTAAAGTAGCAAAGTATTATCAATTAAATGAAATTGCTCTGCGCTTTGTTTTAATACCTCAGCAGTTAACCTGTCAGCACCGTATACATCGCACGGTACATTATATTGACTTTTTAAATGCCCAAGTAACAAAGCAAAGTCACCATCGCCAGAGAGCAAAATAACTTTATCAAGATTTTTACCCTGCTCTAACATGTCTATTGTTATGCCTACATCCCAATCGCCTTTAGCACTTCCATCACGGCGTTGAATAAATGGCTTTAGCTTTACGTCAAAACCAATCGCACGCAAAATATTTTGAAACTGATTTTGCTTTTCATCTCCTCGATAAATTGCATACGCAAAAGCACACTCAATATTGTATTGCGCCTCCATCATTCGCCAAAACGCATTGTAGTCAAAATTTTTCCCGTAACTCTCACGGCACGTGTAATAAATATTTTGCACATCAACAAAAATACCGACCCGTGGTTTCGTGCTTTGCTGCTCGTTTTGTAAAGTCATTTAGTGTCCTAGTGAGGATTAATAGCAATAAAAGTAACGTTATAAAATAAGTGTACCTTGCAATTTATATTTAAGTAACCTAAATTAGTTACATACCCTTATGTAACCAATATTGGTTACATATTAAAAAGTAACCATTTTGAGATTTTTATGATTGGTGTGATCAGCGGCGATATTATTAAATCGCAAACAATCCCTAAGCAGCAATACGATGCCATGCTTTATCAACTAGAGCAAAGTTTGCGAAACATTTCGGGGGAGCAAACACTTTGGAATATATACCGAGGCGATGCCTTTCAGTTACAAGTTAATAATCCTGAGCTCCTTTTTAAAAATGCCATACTTGTATATTTACACCTTAAATCGTCAGGTTATGAACTACGACAAAGCTTGGCGCTTGGGCAAATAGATAACCCACGCAGCGATATAAAAACAGCAACCGGTTCTGCTTTTACTCTTTCGGGGCAAGGCCTTGATAAAATAGGTAATCAACGCTTTGTTTTTAATATTAACGAGCAGCAGCTCGATGAAAGCTTAAATCTTAATTTAGCTTTTGCCGACGTATTGCTCACTAAAATCACACAAAAACAAGCAAATGCCCTGTATGTCTATTTAACATCACCAGACAACAGCCACGCGGCACTGGCTAAAGAGCTTAAAACAAGTCGCGAAAACGTAACCAAACTACTAAATTTAGCGCACTACCAACTTATAGAGCGCTTTATTAAGCACACACAAAACGTTATAAAAAATATAATTAAAGGAGGTGAATAATGGCGTTTTCACTTTTACTGGTCGCGCTTATTATTGGCCACTTACTCGCTGATTTTTACTGGCAACCTATGAGTTGGGTAAACGACAGAAATACCCGTCACTTTAAAGCCAGTAAGCTTTATTTTCATGTACTAGTGCATGGTGTAACAAGTGCACTCATTATTACCGTGTGGGAATACACATTCGGCTGGCAGCAACTAAGCAGTGTTTTAATTGCCACGGCGAGCATTATGCTGAGCCATTACTTTATTGATATAGCTAAATCGTATTCTAATAAAGGCGTGGTGCCTTTTTTACTAGATCAAATAGCGCACATACTCGTTATTATTGCGCTCAGTATTTGGCTAACTGATAACAATAGCTTTATGGCTGCAATTAATAATATGCTCACTGATCCCAAAATACTGTGGGTGGTATGCGGTTATTTAATTATTTTAAGTCCCAGCGCCGTATTTATAAGAATGATGTTAGAGCGTTTAACAAGCAACTTTTCAAATACTGGTAGCTTACCACTTGCAGGGCAAAGCATAGGTATGTTGGAACGCGTACTTATGCTGAGCTTTATATTGCTTGACCAATTTGCAGGGCTTGGATTTTTACTTGCGGCAAAGTCGGTATTTAGGTTTGGTGATTTAAGTGCAAGCAAAGATAAAAAACTTACCGAGTACGTTATGCTTGGCACACTACTTAGCGTAAGTGTTACTTTATTTGTCGGCTTGGGTATTAACTATTTAATCAGGCAGGCAATACAGTAAGTACAATTTACAGGTAATAAAAAACGCGCTGCCTCTATTTAATTAAAGAAGGGAGCGCGTTTTTTGTATCAGCATTTAACTAAATTCTAAATTAATTAAACGCTAGTGCAATCACTAATAATGATTAATCGTTATTGGTGCGACGACGGCGTTGGCCATTACCGCCAACAGATTCACGCTTTGCCCATGGGTTTTGCGCGCTGTCATCTGTTTTAGCAGCTGGCTTTTTAGAACCACCACGGCGTGGGCCGGTACCATTACCACCATTGTTCGGCTTTTTGCTGTTAGGCTTGCTGCTATCAGATTTAGGCTTATTAAAAGGCTGCTTTTTCTTAGGCTTTTTAGCCGGCAGTGGGCGAGCATCTAATGCGCGTTCAGCTACTGGGTTAATAGGCTCAAAACCGTCTTCTTCAGCACGTGGAATAAGCTCACCAATAAAGCGTTCAATACCGTATAAATCAACAGCATCATCAACCGTTACAAACGAAATCGCATGACCCGACGCACCAGCACGGCCTGTACGGCCAATACGATGAACATAATCTTCATATACGTTTGGTAAGTCGTAGTTAACAACATGCGGTAATTCAACAATGTCTAAGCCACGTGCAACAATGTCTGTTGCTACTAATACGCGTACTTCACCACTTTTAAAACCATCAAGTGCTTTAACACGTGCGCCTTGTGATTTATTACCATGGATAGCCGCGCCTACAATGTCATCGCGCTCTAGTTGTTTAACTAAGCGGTTAGCACCGTGCTTTGTACGGCTAAACACTAATACTTGTTGCCAATCGTTAGTGCGAATCAAGTGGCTTAGCAATGCTGTTTTACGTGTTTTATCTACCGCGTAAACGCACTGAGTAACACTTTTCGCTGTGGTATTTTTTGCAGCAACTGAAATTTCAACTGGGTCATTAATTAACCCTTTTGCTAATGCACGAATTTCATCTGAAAATGTAGCCGAAAACATCAAGTTTTGACGTTTAGCAGGCATTTTAGCAATTAAGCGTTTAATATCGTGAATAAAGCCCATGTCTAACATGCGGTCAGCTTCATCGAGTACAAGCACTTCAACGCTATCAAATTTAACTGCATTTTGATTATGTAAGTCGATTAAACGACCCGGCGTTGCGACTAAAATATCAACACCTTTACGAAGACGCTGCATTTGTGGGTTAATTTTAACGCCACCGTAAACTACAAATGAGCTCACATCAGAATGCTTAGCGTACTCTTCAACGTTTTCACTTACTTGCAAAGCAAGTTCACGTGTAGGCGTTAAAATAAGTGCACGTACGTGGTTACTCTTAGCTTTAGGGCCCGACGACAAGCGCTCAATAAGTGGTAATGTAAAACCCGCTGTTTTACCTGTACCTGTTTGCGCAGCCGCCATAACATCACGGCGTTCAATAATTGCAGGAATTGCTTGAGCCTGAATCGGCGTTGGCGTTTCATAGCCCTTTTCTAAAACCGCATTAACCAAAGACTGTGATAAACCTAAACCTTCAAAACTCATATAAACTCTCTTTTAAATAAGGCTACATTAGCCAGTTGCGCGCATTATACCTGTAGTAGCTAAGAATGCATGCCATTATTTACGTTGCAGGCAATTGAGCATAGTTTATTAAAATTAAACCTGTGATCAAGTTGCTTAAAAATGCAAAAAACGGCCATAGGCCGTTTTTTGTTTATACTTAATTACTCTAAGTATTAGAGTTACTTAACACCTAACTCACGCAAACGTTCTTGCAAGTAGCTATCTGCCGTGTAGCGCTCTGAAAGCACAACATCTGGATGCGGGTGTAAAAATAACGGTAATGAAATACGCGATTTAGTAGATGCTTTACCCGTTGGGTTAATTACACGGTGAATTGTCGATGGGAAATACCCGCCCGACGCTTCTTGTAGCATGTCGCCGATATTAATAATTAAGCTGCCAAAATCACATGGCACGTCTAACCAACCGCCATCTGTTTTTTGAACTTGTAAACCTGGCTCATTAGAAGCTGGTAATACAGTCAATAAATTAATATCGCCATGGGCTGCTGCGCGAATAGCACCAGGCTCTTCATCACCCGTCATTGGTGGATAATGTAGGATACGTAACAATGTTTGCTCAGAATCGGCAATCATGTCTTTTAAATCAATCGAAAACTTAGCACGTACATCAGCTGGTGCTTCAGCCTGAACCCAGCTTAATAATGTGCCAGCAAATTCACTTGCTAAACGGTAGTATTCACGTACATCAGCCTCAAGCTGGGCAGGAACGCGACCTTTAGGGTACACATGAAAGTACTCTTTAATGTCTTTTATTGTAAAGCCTTTCGCTACTTCTGATACTGAAGGCGGAAAGTAACCGTCTTGAGTTTCTTTAGAGAATAAAAAGTCGTGCTTTTGCTCTGAGTTAAAAAAGTCTTGCCAATTTTTGTAAATAGACTCAACTAAAGACTGTGGGATTGGGTGGTTTTTTAAAACGCCAAATCCAGTATTTCTTAACGATTCAACAAATTGTGCAGCCGCATCGGGAGCTTTATAATCAACAGTAGGTAATTGCATTGTACGTTCCAGTGAATAGGTTGTGTGAAGTGAGTTGCTTTTAATAGTGCTAAATTACTTATATAAAGTAGCAAAGCCTTCAATATAGCGCTATGCGAGGATAGACAAATGACCTCAAAAACATAAGGACATATGTCCGCAAGGCATAGTCACTGTCACTTTGCTTGATCAAGATCAACTAATAAAAAAACGTTGAATTTGCAAGGTTTAGTAACTATCTCTGGTCTATTATTAGAATATATTTTATTTGTGTAAATAAGGCTCCCCATGCGACAAAAAGTATCTTTTAAAAGCGGCGATTTAGAACTTGCCGGCCAACTTGAACTTCCCTCTGGTGACGTTAAGTTTTACGCGCTATTTGCACACTGCTTTACATGCGGTAAAGACATTGCAGCAGCTACACGAATTAGCCGTGCACTCACACAACAAGGTATCGCCGTACTGCGTTTCGACTTTACCGGTTTAGGTAATAGTGATGGCGATTTTGCTAACAGTAACTTTTCATCAAACATTCAAGATTTAGTATCTGCGGCAAATCATTTACGTGAGCATTTTGCTCCGCCGCAACTACTCATTGGCCACAGTTTAGGCGGCGCTGCGG
>NZ_AUTI01000448.1:0-21490 GCF_000497995.1 Pseudoalteromonas sp. TB25 | reverse complement strand
TTGTACTGCCCATGTTAAAAGCAGCAGCTAAATCTATGTGCACCCAACCTTTGCCATCGTTTGGCACAAAGCGTGATAAAAAGCCTGCAGCATTCGATGCACCGCCGTAACCGCCACCCTTTTGTGCACGGCTATTTGCCGTATCAGCATAAGGAGATGGGCAGTTTTGTTGATGCCATTTTTCAAGAGGAAGTGGCCAAGCAGCTTCCATTTCTTGAGATGCAAAACTTTCAACTTCACGTGCAAGTTCTTTATCAAGTGCAAATAATGCATTGTACTCTTGGCCAACAGCAACAAGCGCTGCTCCAGTTAGTGTTGCTGCATCAATGATAAGTGGAGCGCCAGTCTCTCCTGCTGCCATTAAGCCATCAGCAAGTACTAAGCGACCTTCAGCATCCGTGTTTACAATTTCAACTGTTGTGCCATTTTTGTAAGTAAGAATGTCACCTAATTTGTATGCATGACCCGAAATTAAGTTCTCAGCACAACATAAAAACAGCTTAATACGTTTTTCAATACCACGGTTAATAGCCAATGCTAAACCTGCTGTTACTGTTGCAGCGCCGCCCATGTCGCACTTCATACCAAGCATACCTTCGCTTGATTTAATTGAGTAACCACCTGAGTCAAACGTAATACCTTTACCTACAAGCGCAGCACTTACTGGTGCATTTTCGTCGCCTGTTGGGTTGTAATCAAGCTCAAGCAATACTGGTGGGCGAACACTACCGCGACCAACTGCATGAATACCAATCCACTGTTGTTCTAGTAACGCATCACCTTTAATAATTTGGTAACTTACATGTTCAGGCGCTAATGATTGAATAAACTCAGCTGCTTTTTCAGCTAGGCTTTCTGGGTATATGTCATCGGCAGTACCGTTAACCATTTCACGTGCCCAAATTGCTGACGTTTTTAAGTGAGCAAGTTCTTTAATATCTGATTGTGCGTTATCAACAAACTCAACACCGTTTAATGATTTTGGTGTTACAAAGCCTTGGTAAAAAGCCCACTGGCTTTCTGTACACCAAGTATCACCTGCTAATTCAACATTTTTAACGCCTTGGCTTGCAATAGTACGGCCTGCTTTTTGAACATTTTTTAATGTGTCTTGCTCAGATAAATGAACAGTTGCACCGCGCTCGTTAAAAGACAATGACGCATTATCGCCCCAATGACTCGCTGCTGCTTGTTCGCTTAGTTGAACAACAAATTTTTCACTCATGTTAGAATTCCCTTGCACTTAAATGTGCCACCGAGTTTACTATAGAGCGCTTAAGTTCCCAACAGCTTGAGATAAATAACATAAATCACACTGCTGAGCAGTGTTTACGCTTTGGAAGTTATTATGAAGTACACGCCAGCGCTGCAACCAGCCATATTATTAAAGCGCTACAAACGCTTTTTAGCTGATTTACAATTAAGTGATGGCAGCGAATTTACCGCCCACTGTGCAAATACAGGTAAAATGACGGGATGCGCTGAGCCATGCTTTACTGCTTTTTATTCAAAGAGCGATAACGCAAAACGAAAATACCCGCATTCATTAGAGCTTACGCAAAATAACTTATCGCAGCTTATTTGTGTAAATACAGCGGTGGCTAATAAAGTAGTTGAAGAAGCAATAAACAATAATGTGATAAGCGAGCTACTCGACTACAGTCAATTGCAAAGCGAAGTTAAGTACGGCAGCGAAAACAGTCGTATCGACTTTTTACTCACAGACGAAAATAAGCCCGATTGCTATGTAGAAGTTAAATCAGTCACATTATTAAGCGAAGATACACCACAAAGCGGGCAAGGCTACTTTCCTGATGCGCAAACAGTGCGTGGACAAAAACATATCCGCGAACTAATAGAAATGATCGAACAAGGCCACCGAGCAGTATTACTGTTCGCTGTTTTGCATGAGGGAATAAATACCGTAAGTGCAGCTGCGCATATTGATAAAAAATACGCCACGTTATTAAACCAAGCAATAATAGCCGGTGTTGAAGTATTAGCATACAAAGCCAAAATTTCAGCTAATGGAGTCTTACTTCATAAAAGAATAGTATTTATAGAATAGTGTAATAAACCAACGGATTGAACTAAGCGTAATTTACAAAGTACTCCAATTATAGAAAGTGGTAAAAAGTGAATTATTAAAATTAACTTGTTTTTAAAGCTTTTGCCCATATAACAAGGCAAGTTTTAGAAAGCGAATATGTGAATTAATTAAAAGTGTAAATAAACTATTAATACACTTTTTTACTCAGTAAGCATGGTTGAAGCTAATTCGATTAATTAAAAATAAATTTGCCTAGGGTATAAGATTCTGTTATTTATACCGCCGGCTAATGCTGAGGCATTAAATTAAGGATTTAGGAGAGAGTTATGCCAGACCAAAAGAAACATGGTTTATTGGCTCAAGCCGGTTTAGAACCATACCAAGAAAAACCAGGCGAAGAGTACATGAATGATGCACAACGTGCTCATTTTAGAGCAATTTTAGAGACTTGGCGTAACGATTTACGTAACGAAGTTGATCGTACTAAATCGCACATGCAAGACGAAGCTGCTAACTTTCCTGACCCAGTTGACCGCGCTGCACAAGAAGAAGAATTCTCTTTAGAACTTCGTACTCGTGACCGCGAACGTAAATTAATCAAAAAAATTGAAAAAACAATTAATTTGATTAAAGAAGATGATTTTGGCTTTTGTGAGTCTTGTGGCATCGAAATTGGCATACGTCGCTTAGAAGCACGTCCTACTGCCGATTTATGCGTAGACTGTAAAACACTTGCAGAAATCAAAGAAAAGCAATCTGGACGCGGCTAATTAAAACTTATTAGTTAGTTATGTCTCCTACAGCCGTTACTGCGCCTATGCGTAAATATCGCGGTCGTTTTGCGCCGTCTCCTTCTGGGCCATTACATTTTGGCTCACTTGTAGCGGCTGTGGGTAGCTATTTAGATGCAAAAGCTAATCAAGGAAAATGGTTAGTTCGTATTGAAGACATTGACACTACGCGCGTGGTTAAAAACGCCGACTCCGATATTCTAAATACCTTACAAGCCTACGCCCTTTATTGGGATGAACCTGTTGTATACCAAACACAGCGCCTGTCTTTATATCAAGATATTACCCACTCACTTTTAGAGCAAAACCTTGTTTATGGTTGCACCTGTACTCGCAAGCAGATAAAAGCCATTGGCGGTATTTATCAGGGGCATTGCAAAGCACTTAATCATCATACTCAATCCGGCGCGCTTCGTTTAGTTCAGCAACATCCAACGACTCAATTTAGTGATTTAATTCAAGGTGATATATCGGTAAATAGTGCATTATCCCACGAAGATTACTTAATTAAACGCAGTGACGGTTTATTTGCATATCAACTTGTTGTGGTCGTCGATGATATCGATCAAAGCATAAATCGAATTGTAAGAGGCGCAGATTTAATTGAACCAACAGCTCGGCAAATTAGTTTGTTTAAACAACTCGACAGCCCTGTACCTGAATTTGCTCATTTACCTTTAGCGGTTGCCAAACCCGGTTTTAAACTATCTAAACAAAATTATGCCCCCGCCATTTGTAAGCAAAATCCAAAGCCTGCTTTAATTAGCGCTTTTGAATTTTTAGGGCTACCTGTTATAGCTGATTTAAGCGACTTAAATATAGAACAATTAATCGATTGGGGAATTAAAAACTTTAGCTTAAAACAGGTCCCCCAAGTATCCGAAATACAAATTTCTCAACATCCACATAGCCAGAAAGTCCAATTTACACATTTAAGTAAATAAAATAGCTAAAAACGGCTTAATTTCAACACATCAACTTAATTTTTAAACCCTGCTGGTATATGATAGCCGCCTAAATATATGCTAATTACGTCAAACAGCTTGTACTGGGTTATAACCGCCCTATTTGCTGTAACTTTTGATTGCGATGCAGAGTCAATCACACCTTCTAGGAGACAGACTATTATTTCCAAGCTTTTTCAATTTTGCCGACAAATAATCGGCCCGAATACCAGTGCCGAAAGCGCTTCTGTAAGCAGTGAACCTATTGTTGTCACTCGTGGTGAGCATGGTATTTCTCGCAAACAATTTAGCCCAAATGCAATCAAAGTATTATACCGCTTAAAAGACGGTGGCTACGATGCCTACCTTGTTGGTGGTTGTATTCGCGATATATTGTTAGGCCAACAGCCAAAAGATTTTGACGTAGTTACTAATGCAACTCCAGAACAGGTAAAAAAACTATTTAGAAACTGTCGCCTGATAGGTCGTCGCTTTCGTCTAGCACACATTGTATTTGGCCGTGAAATTATCGAAGTGGCAACAATGCGTGGCCACCACGAAGCGCAAGAAGACAAAAATCAAATAAGCCAATCAAGCAATGAGGGCCAACTACTACGTGATAACGTATTTGGCAGTATTGAAGAAGATGCAGAGCGCCGCGACTTTTCAATCAACGCACTTTATTACTCAATTAAAGATTTTAGTATTCACGATTACGCCAACGGCTTAGCGGCAATTAAAGCTAAACAAATCGAGCTTATTGGCGACCCTGAAACGCGTTACCGCGAAGACCCTGTTCGTATGTTACGTGCAGTACGTTTTGCCACTAAGCTTGATATGAGCATTGCGCCTAAAAGTGAAAAGCCAATTAGCGAGCTTGCAAGCTTGCTTGATAACATTCCGCCAGCACGTTTATTTGAAGAAATTCTTAAACTGTTTTTAAACGGCAAGGCCGAAGCTAACTTTTTAATGCTGCGTAAATACGGCTTATTCCGCTCACTTTTTCCTGAACTTGATAAAATTTTAGATAAAAACCCAAGTGGCTTAGAGCACACGCTTATTCAGCAAATGTTTCAAAATACCGACAAGCGTATTAATGCCGATAAAAAAGTAACACCGGCGTTTATTTTTGCTGCCCTACTTTGGTTCCCACTGCTTGAGCGCACTAAAAAAATTCAAAGCCAAGAGCAACTATCTGAATACGATGCTTTCGCACAAGCAATGAATAAAGTACTAAGCGATAATTCACAGCATATAGCTGTTCCTAAGCGCTTTACTTTAGGTGCTCGCGATATTTGGCATATTCAGCACCGCTTAGATAAACGTGCTGGCCAACGTGCATACAGGCTAACGCAACAGCCTCGCTTTAAAGCCGCTTACGACTTTTTATTATTACGCGTAGATGCAGGCGAAACTCAGCATACAGAGCTTGCTCAGTGGTGGACACAATACTTAAGTAAAGATATAAACGGCCAAAAAGAGATGGTTAAAAGCTTAGGTCATCAAGGTGGTCCTAAGCCGCGAAAGCGCCGTCGCCCTACTAAAAAGCCAACTGAGTAATAACATGCATTGTGTTTATTTGGGTTTAGGTGCCAACCTAAACTCACCAAAAGAGCAGCTTGATAACGCGATAATTGCGCTTAAAAAGCTGCCTAATTGTGAATTTGTAAACGTATCGCATTACTATGCAAGTAAGCCTATGGGCCCACAAGATCAACCAGACTATATCAATGCCGTAGCCTGTATTAAAACGACCCTTGCTCCAGAGCAATTACTTGATTTAACACAAAGTATTGAGCTTGAGCATGGTCGAGTAAGAAAAGCTGAGCGTTGGGGTCCACGCACACTTGATATCGATACCCTATTATTTGATGATCAAATTATAAATACGGCGCGCTTAACCGTGCCTCATTATGGTTTGAGTGATCGCGAGTTTGTGGTTTACCCACTATTAGAGCTTGCACCTGAACTTATTTTACCTAGCGGCATTGCATTAAAAACCATTGCAAATAACTTACCGCTCAACGACTTACAACAATTACCTCTGTAATTAACCTAGGCTTTTGCCTGCGAGGATATTATGTCTAAAATAACCGTTTCTACTTTAAATAAAATGAAAGCAGAAAATAACAAAATTACTGCATTAACAGCCTACGACGCTAGTTTTGCAAAGTTATTTCATGATAACGGCGTTGAAGTTATTTTAGTGGGCGACTCATTGGGCATGGTACTACAAGGCGGCGATGACACCCTTGGCGTAACAAATCAAGATATTGCATATCATACCCGCTGTGTACGCGCTGGTAGCCGCGAATTATTTGTAATTGCTGACTTACCTTTTATGACCTACTCAAGCGTTAGTGATACCTGTAAAAATGCAGCTGAGCTTATGCGCGCTGGCGCAAACATGATTAAACTTGAAGGCGGAGAGTGGCTTTACGAGAGCATTAAAGCACTCACTCAACAAGGTATCCCAGTTTGCGGGCATTTAGGCCTTACACCACAGTCAGTTCATGTATTTGGTGGCTTTAAAATACAAGGTCGCGAAGAAGATAAAGCACAAAAAATGATTGATGATGCGAAAGCACTTGAAGCTGCTGGCGCGCAATTATTAGTACTTGAGTGTATTCCAAGTGCCCTGGCAAAACGCATTACAGACGCTTTAAGTATCCCAACTATTGGTATTGGTGCAGGCAGCTTAACTGACGGCCAAATACTGGTAATGCATGACCTGGTTGGTATTTCGGCAGGTTACATTCCTAAATTTTCTAAAAACTTTTTGCTCGAAACAGGCAATATGCCTGCAGCCGTTCAAAAGTATTGTACAGATGTTAAAAGTGGCGCATTTCCAAGCGCTGAACATGAGTTTAAATAATGCAATCAATAACTGAAATCAGATCGTTACGTAGTCAAATTAAAGCATGGCGCCAAGCAGGTCTTAGCGTGGCGCTTGTGCCAACAATGGGCAACTTGCACCGTGGGCATTTTTCGCTAGTAGAAAAAGCAAAAAACTTGGCCGACAAAGTCGTTGTAAGTATTTTTGTAAACCCAATGCAATTTGGTGCTAACGAAGATTTAGATAACTATCCTCGTACGCTAAACGAAGACAAACAAGGCCTTGCTGAACTAGGCACTGATATTGTATTTACCCCAAGTGTAGAAACAATCTACCCTAACGGACTGGGTGCACAAAGCTTTGTAGATGTACCTGACATTTCATTAGGCTATTGCGGTGGCTCACGTCCAGGTCACTTTAGAGGTGTTGCAACAATCGTAACTAAGTTATTTAACTTAGTGCAACCAGATTACGCCTGCTTTGGTGAAAAAGATTTTCAGCAACTACAAGTAATCAAAACTATGGCACGCGACTTATCAATTCCGGTTGAAGTCATTGGTGTACCTACAATGCGAGAAGTTTCTGGCCTTGCTATGAGCTCACGTAATGGTTACTTATCTGATGATCAAAAAGCGACTGCAACCGTATTATTTAAAGCCCTTAATACGTGCGCTGAGCAACTTAAAAGTGGCGAGAAAGACTTTGTAAAACTTGAAAGCTTAGCTAAACAAAGTTTAGAGAAAGCAGGCCTAAAACCAGACTATTTTGAGATTGCTCAACGAGATACATTAAAAACTGCTACAATCGAAGATACTCAATTTGTTATTTTAGCCGCAGCCTATTTTGGTGGTGTTAGATTGATCGACAATATCCAAGTCGAAATTTAATATTATTGCGACTCCATTTTAAGGATAAGAAGCATGCACACTTTAATAAAAACAAGCGTAGTCGCCCTTACTTTTGCACTATTGGCAGGTTGTCAAAACCAAGTTGAAAACCCTGAAATGAATCAGTGTGCTCAACAAAACTACCAGTGTGAAAGTAGTTGTGAACAGCAAACAACTGCTGAGGGCTTAAAGCAACAAGTATGCTCTGGCAAATGTGTTGAGAGCTATAATCAATGTAAAGCACAAGCCGAAAAATTAGGTAATATTTAATTCCTTAAAGTTTTTAGTTTTAGGCACAAAAAAACCGCTCAATGAGCGGTTTTTTATTGCTTATAGTTTATTAATTTAAACCAAGCTTCTTAAGTTCTGTTTCTACTAGCTTTGCAGAAAGTGGTACATAACCATCTTTTTCTACAATTTGCTGACCATCTTTTGAAAGTACCATTTTTAAGAATTGCGCTTCCATTGGAGACAACGGCTTGTTTGGGTGCTTATTCACATAAAGGTATAAAAAGCGAGATAATGGATATTTACCTTGTGCAACGTTATCAAGTGTTGCATCAACAAAGTTATCGCCTTTTTTAGCTAGCGGTACTGTACGTACGCCTGATGTTTTATAACCAATACCTGAGTAACCAATTGCATTTAATGAAGATGAAATTGACTGTACTACTGATGCAGAACCCGGTTGCTCATTTACGTTATTACGGAAATCACCTTTACAAAGTGCTTTCTTTTTAAAGTAACCATACGTACCTGATACTGAGTTGCGTCCGTAAAGTTGCACATCTTTAGCTGCCCAATCACCTGTTAGACCAACATCGCTCCAACGGTTAACTTGTTCTGGTGCGCCACATTTACGAGTAGATGAAAAGATAGCATCTACTTGGTCAATACGAAGCCCTTCAATTGGGTTATCTTTATGTACAAATACAGCAAGTGCATCAATAGCTACGCGAACTTCTGTTGGCTTGTAACCGTAACGTTTTTCGAACGCTTCGATTTCTTTAGATTTCATTTTACGGCTCATTGGACCTAGGTTAGCTGTACCTTCGGTAAGTGCCGGTGGAGCAGTAGAAGAACCTGCTGCTTGAATCTGAATATTTACATTTGGGTAAATACGTTTGTACTCTTCAGCCCAAAACGTCATCATGTTGGCTAAAGTGTCAGAACCTACTGATGAAAAGTTGCCTGAAACACCACTAATTTTTTGATACTCAGGAATATTTTGATCTAGAGCAACTGCTTGTGCAGATACGAAAGTTGTAACAGCCACACCCATTGCGGCAACTAAGTTTTTAAATTTCATGTAGAGTTCTCCGGTTTGTTCGTTCCATTTTCTAACTGCTGCCCACTCTAAAGTGAGTACATGACAGTTACATTACTCTTAAATGACACTTTTATGACTTGACCTATTAGCTTAATTATTTAGTCAGCGAAACTATCTTATCTATTGAAAATTCAAAAGAAAAACACGATCCTTTATTAACTTCACTACGAATATTTAATTTACTATCATGGCGAGTTAACACATGTTTTGTTATAGCGAGCCCTAAGCCTGAGCCACCTGTTGTTCTACTGCGAGCTTTATCAACACGATAAAAACGCTCAGTTAATCGGTTAATATGCTCAGGCGCAATACCATCACCATTATCGGTAACACTAAAACACGCTTTATTGTTTTTGCGCTGCCAGCAAACTTCTACTTTACCGCCTGGTTTTGTGTAATGAATCGCGTTGAATACTAAATTAGAAAACGCACTACGCAGTTCATCCTCAGAGCCTTTAATATCAAGGGTTTTATCAATATCAAAAATAAGTTCGTGGCCTTTGTCTTGATTAATTGAGTTTGCTTCAGTGTGAATATAACCAAGTAATTGCGGTACATTTATAGCTTTATCGTTGTCTTGGCGCCGTGCACCTTCAATACGCGAAAGCGATAATAATTGGCTGACTAAGCTGTCCATGCGCTTACATTGTTCAAGCATGGTATTTTGCGCTTTGTTCCACATTGCTGGCGGCGGCATCATATCGCCATCCATCATCTCAAGATACCCTGTAACCACTGTAAGCGGTGTACGTAGTTCGTGTGACACATTGGCTACAAAGTCTTTACGCATCTGTTCTAGCTGTTTTAAGCGCGTTACATCACGCACAACAACCATAAGTTGCGTACTTGCATATGGCATTACCCTAAACTCAAGCACCTGCTCAATACTATGACCGTTATCCAGCTCAAGCGCGTCGTCAAATTCGCCTTTGTGCATGTATTTAGCAAACTTAGGTTCGCGAATTAAATTATCAAGGCGCTGACCATGATCGGTAGGCCACTGCAAACCAAGCACTTTAAGGGCTAATTGATTACACCACACAATACTTAAATCGTTTTGTAATACCACTACCGCATCAGGTACCGCTTCAGCCCCATCGCGAAAGCGACGAATTAAATCTGCAAGCTCATTACGTTTTTTACGATTACGGTGCTGGAGATGGTAAATACCTTCAAACACTTGCTCCCATGCACCCTCACCCTCTGGTGGATTAAAGCTGCGTTGATTAAGTAGCCAATCGCTCAAACGATAAAGTTGATGGTAGTGCCAAATAAGGAGGGAAAAAGATCCTAAAAATAAAAGCAAAAATGGCGCGCCAACCAGCACACCAATTAATAGTAAGGGTAAAAAATAGATAAACAGGCGCTTTACTAACGCCTGCTTATTAACAACTCGATACATACACTCACTTTACCTTAGAGTAGTAATACATGCGTATTTTACACATTAGCTAAGCTTTAAGCTGATCACAGCTTACTTGAAAAACGATACCCAGCGCCACGTACTGTTTGCACCAAACGGTCATGTCCAAGTGGGCCAATTGCTTTACGCAGGCGACGAATGTGAACATCAACAGTGCGATCTTCTACGTAAACGTTAGTTCCCCACACATGATCAAGCAGTTGTTCACGGCTATAAACACGCTCTGGGTGAGTCATAAAAAAGTGCAGTAATCTAAATTCGGTTGGCCCCATATCAAGCTCGTTACCTTCTGAGGTAACACGATGAGAAATAGGGTCTAAACGCAGGCCATGTACTTCAATAGCTTCTTCTAATGAGGTTGGCGATACACGGCGAATAACCGCTTTAATACGTGCCATAAGCTCTTTAGGTGAAAACGGCTTAGTGACGTAATCATCTGCACCTACTTCAAGACCGCGTACTTTGTCTTCTTCTTCGCCGCGAGCTGTAAGCATAATAATTGGGATTTGGCGGGTGTGTTCGTTTTGCTTAAACTTTTTAGCAATTTGAATACCGCTTCCACCTGGTAACATCCAATCAAGTAAAACCATATCTGGGTAAGGTTCAACCATAGCTGCAATAGCAGAGTCGTAATCTTCTGCTTCAATTGCTTGAAATCCATTTTGCTCTAAAACAAAAACCAACATCTCCCTGATAGGAGCTTCGTCATCTACGACTAGTACTTTACGTGACATTCCAATTTATCTCTTACGCTATCGAATTAGTTTTCATTATTATGACTAAGTATTACATTTTTATGAAAGTGTAACGTGTAAATTAAAATGGTGGTAAAAAAAACACAAATTAGTGACAAAAAACCTCATTAACGTCATATTTTTAAAACCTTTTTAATATTTAACGTAATAAAAAGAGATTTACGATAAATTTATGTAATAGCTAACTTTTTAAAATTATCTTTTTTGTATCGCTATTTAAACCACTAAACAATATTAAACTAGCTGGGATCATTGTTTTACTAACCAAGACATTTTTACAGATCGATCGTTTAAAAGTAGCTTTAAAGCCCTTTTAAAATCAACAAACCCGCCTGTGTAACAAACAATACGTTCAAAAATAGATCTAAATTTTACTAAGCTCCAAATAAAGGATCAGATTTTTACCAAGCCGATCAACCCTCAGATCAGAGTTGTACCTAGTCAAAGCCATAAGTTGTTGATTGTTTGTACAAATAAATAACGATCAAATTAACTCAGAACCCATATATAGCATTAAAGTGTATTTGGCTTAGTAAAGTAATGATCCGAAAAAGGCTGTGTTAGTAAATGCGTGATCCCAAAATTCCGCGTTGGTAATGCAGTGATCTGATCAAAAAACCGTAATCTGTAATATAAAAAGGGCTGACATTAAAAAAGCCAGCAACAAAGTTACTGGCTTAGGGCCTGTTGACCTTTCAGGATTAAAATTTGTTCAATCTAGGGGCGATTTAATCGCGGCGTGAGGTTTGTAACCTAGCGGGCTAAGTAAAAACCGAGCAAAGCTTCCGCGTCCTGCTCACGCCCCTTACCTACATCCATGTAGGCAACAAAGAGTAAATTGCCCCTAAGCAGAACCCTTCGGGCAGCGCATGTTTGGCATTTATTCCACGTTATCGCCTATTTATGGGGAATAACCACATTGCATAGGCTCTGCCTTGCCTAAATACCAAACATACTGCTGCAAATTCAACCTCGAAAGATAAACAGGCTCTAATAATGATCAATTATAAATTGATCTATTATCTAATTTTAGGGTCTAGTTCGCCGCTTAAGTATTTAAGGTGCATTTCATCAAGTGAAATTGGCTTAATTTTACTAGCCTGACCAGAAGTACCAAACGAGTTATAGCGTGCAACGCAAATCTCTGTCATTGCTTTAGTCGCTTCAGCTAGGTATTTACGTGGATCAAAGTTAGATGGGTTAAGCGCCATATGACGGCGAATTGCACCGGTAGATGCTAAACGTAAATCGGTATCAATATTTACCTTGCGAACACCAAACTTAATGCCTTCAACAATCTGCTCAACTGGCACACCATAAGTTTCTGGAATTTCGCCACCGTACTGATTAATAATTTCTAACCATTCTTGAGGAACTGAAGATGAGCCATGCATCACTAAGTGCGTGTTAGGAATACGGGCATGAATCGCTTTAATGCGATCAATCGCTAAAATGTCATCTGTTGGTGGGCGAGTAAATTTATAAGCACCGTGTGAAGTACCGCAAGCAATTGCAAGTGCATCAACGTGTGTTTTATTTACAAAATCAGCCGCTTCTTCAGGGTCTGTTAGCATTTGATCAGTTGTTAATAACCCTTCTGCGCCAACGCCATCTTCTTCGCCAGCTTCACCTGTTTCAAGTGAACCAAGTACACCTAGCTCGCCTTCAACCGATACGCCACAGGCATGCGCCATCGCAACAGTTTCGCGCGTTACTTCTACATTGTATTCGTAGCTTGAAGGGGTTTTTCCGTCGCTCATTAACGAGCCATCCATCATTACTGATGAAAAACCAAGCTGAATTGAACGCTGACACACACCTGGCGATGTGCCGTGATCTTGATGCATTACAACTGGGATATGTGGCCATTCTTCAACGGCTGCTAAAATCATATGACGAATAAATGGAGCACCAGCATAAGCACGTGCACCAGCTGATCCCTGAACGATTACTGGGCTGTTTGTTTTGTCAGCCGCTTCCATTATTGCGCGCATTTGCTCTTGATTGTTAACATTAAAAGCAGGTACGCCGTAACCATGCTCTGCTGCATGATCTAAAAGTTGTCGCATACTGATTAAAGCCATTGGGTATTCTCCAATTTATCGACAGTAGTTCCCTACCATCTAGTTTGAACGGATGTGTTAGTTTGGCGTTATAACAACGCCACGAAAAACCACTGCTTTGCAGTAATATTCCGTCTAAATTAACGACTAAATTAGGGTGAGAGGTATTTAGTAATTAATTGTCGGTGAGGGCTATTACCCCCTCACCTTACGCCACTAAAATTACTTAGCGCGCGACTCTAGCATTTCAACTGCTGGAAGTTTTTTGCCTTCTAAAAACTCTAAGAACGCACCACCACCAGTAGAAATATAAGATACTTTATCGGCAATGCCGTATTTATCGATTGCGGCTAAGGTATCACCACCACCGGCGATTGAAAACGCATTTGAGTTAGCAATTGCTTGTGCAATAGCACGAGTACCATTACCAAACTGGTCAAACTCGAACACGCCAACTGGACCATTCCATACAACAGTGCCTGCATTTGCAATAATTTTTGCAAGCTTGCTCGCTGTATCAGGGCCAATATCAAAAATCATATCATTGCTTGTTACTTCGCTTACATCTTTAAGTGTAGCTACAGCAGATTCAGAAAACTCATTACCAACCACTACGTCAGTCGGTACCGGAATTTCACCATTATTAGCAATCGCTGCTGCACATAAACGGTTCGCTTCATCCATTAAATCAGGTTCGTAAAGCGATTTACCAACTGGGCTACCTGATGCAGCAATAAAGGTATTTGCAATACCGCCGCCGGTAACTAATTGGTCAACAATTTTAGAAAGTGAATCTAAAACGGTAAGCTTAGTAGATACTTTAGAACCACCAACAATCGCTACTAATGGACGCGCTGGATTATCAAGTGCTTTGCCTAACGCTTCGAGTTCAGCCGATAACAATGGACCTGCACATGCCACATCAGCAAATAAACCAACGCCATGGGTAGACGCTTGTGCACGGTGAGCCGTACCAAATGCATCCATTACATATACATCACACAGTGCTGCTAGTTGCTTAGATAGCGCTTCGTCGTTTTTCTTCTCGCCTTTGTTAAAGCGCACATTTTCAAAAACAACCACTTCGTTATCAGCAATATCAACACCGTTTAGGTAATCTTTTTCTAAACGTACAGTTTGCTCTAGGGCATCGTTTAAGTAATCAGCTACAGGTGCAAGCGAAAACGCTTCATCGTATTCCCCTTCCGTAGGACGGCCAAGGTGTGACATAACCATTACTTTAGCGCCTTTCTCAAGGGCTAGTTTAATAGTAGGTAGTGCTGCACGAATACGCGCATCTGACGTCACTTTACCTGCTTTAACTGGTACATTTAAATCTTCACGAATTAATACGCGTTTGCCGTTTAAATCTAAATCTGCCATTTTTATGACCGACATGAACATCTCCTTAGTTAACGATACTGAACCTGAAAAATACGTTTAAAATTATTATATTAATAAATTACTTATTCACTGCCATCATAGCACGCGCTGTGTCGAGCATACGATTAGCAAAACCCCATTCGTTATCACACCATACTAATAACTTTATCAGTCGTTTGTGACTAACACGTGTTTGTGTGCCATCAATAATACAAGAATGTGGGTCGTGATTAAAATCAACCGATACAAGCGGCTCTTCGGTATAACTTAAAATACCTTCTAAGCGGTCTTTTGCTTGTGCTTTAAGTGCATTATTTACTGCATTTAAATCTACATCGGTATTAACCGTTACACTTAAATCCATTGCCGTGACATTTATAGTAGGTACACGTACGGCGATGGCTTCAAAACGGCCTTTAAATTTAGGTAAAATACGGTCTATACCACGAGCGAGCTTTGTATCAACTGGAATAATTGATTGGCTTGCAGCGCGAGTACGGCGTAAATCATGATGATAACCATCAATCACTTGTTGATCGTTCATCGACGCATGAATCGTTGTAATAGCGCCCGACTCAATACCAAATGCATCATCTAATACTTTAATAACCGGCACAACACAGTTAGTTGTACACGATCCGTTAGAAACAATTGTGTGCTCGCTTTTAAGCTCATCGTCGTTAATGCCATACACAATCGTAGCATCAACATCGTTATCGGCCGGATGCGAAAACAACACCTTTTTAGCACCTGCGGTAATATGTAACTGCGCTTGTTCACGCGAGTGGTAAACACCCGTACATTCAAGTACAACGTCTACATCGAGCGTTTGCCAAGGTAATTCAATTGGGTTTTCTTCACAAAAAAGTGCAATGGTATCGCCTGCAACACTAATGGTGTCTTCACCAAGTTTTACAGGAAAAGAAAAACGACCGTGGGATGTGTCGTATTTTAATAAATGAGCAATAGCTTCAGGATCAGCAAGTTCGTTAATCGCAACAATTTTTATATCGTCGCTCAAACCAGACTCGTATAACGCGCGGACAATATTTCGACCAATACGACCAAAACCATTAATTGCAAGTTTGATTGCCATGAAATATAAAATCCACTCTTTTAGCGTGCAGATAAAGGCAATACGCCTTTTAGATGTCTGTATTGTAATCGACCTTGCATCTGATTATAAGAGGGAAGCATTAGAAACTTTAAATTAACGTTGAAGAGCTTAGGCATTGCAAGCTCTTCAAGGGGTCTGACTTTTAAAATTAAGTTTTTTATACTAAATTTTTCAAAGCGTTAATTATATCTTCTGGCTCAGAACGAGTACGATAATCAACATCAACATAACGCCAAGTCACTTTACCTTGTTTATCTAAAACAAAGGTGGCAGGGATCGGTAAAACACTACTATTGCCATTGTTAACCGACTCTAAATCTAGGCCTCGGTCTACTCGCATATGCTCGAGTAAAAATGTGGGCACTTGCCATGCTACGCCGTAGCTTGCTGCTACATCGGCATTTTGATCACTCAGCACTAAAAAATCCATGTTACTTATATCGCTTTCGCTCATTGAGCCATCGGGTACTTGCGGGCTAATAGCCACCAGCTGCGCACCTAAAGCATGAATTTCAGGTAAACGTGACTGCAGTGCTTTCAGTTGTAAATTACAGTACGGACACCAACTACCACGATAAAAAGTAACAACCACAGGCCCTTTAGCAAGTAACTCAGTTAACTGCACCGATTGACCATGTTGATTTGGTAACTCAAAACTTGGTGCAATTTGGTTTAAATCAAGTGCATTAGCACCTTGTTGAAACGCTTTTGCTTGTGCAATCGTTTCATCAACACCTTTCATAAAATCAGAATTACCTTTGCGCCCTGCTGCTACTTTTGCCTCAGTTTGTGCTTTTAACGTGTTGCTTTCATCGCTCATAATATGGCTACCTTCAAATTAATCAAAAACTTAAAGCCAGCTTACATTATGAAAATGTATTTGAAATGAAAATTTTAACTTAATCATTTACCTCTAAATCAAACACCACGTTTATTGATGATTTAAATGTAATAGTTTCTTGTAAATACCTGCCTTGCTCGAATGGATTTCTAGTAACTTTAGAGCCGGTCACAACTATTCTCTCAAAATCATCTACGCCATAACCATAACTTGAACGGTTAGAATTTGAATTAATACTGTAAATTTTTCCAATCTCTGCGCCAAATGCTTTGGCAAGCTTACCCCCTTTTAACTATAGCGTTATCTATTGCGCCTTGTGTTGCTTCAGCTTCTAACTGCGAGGCTTTTGAAGACATAAGCTCAATATTCGTCAGTTCATTAATTTTTACACTTAGTGCAAAATCGATAAAATCATTCACTTTTTCAATATTTCTTAATGTTACTTTAAGTGTTCTTGTTGCTACATATCCTGCATTAATTGCTGTACCGCTCTCGACATTAAACATATCGTCATCATTATGAGTTAACAGGCTTGTAGCAGAAACATCAGTCTCCTTAACACCATACTTGCTTAAACCTTTAAGTAACAAATTTACTCGGTCATCAACATCACGTTTTGCATCAAGTGATTTGTCTTTAAAGCTTATTACTTCAAAAGAAATCTTAGCCATATCGGGCTTTGCTAATACCTCTGCAGTACCCTGCACTGCAATATGGCGATTAGCAGGCAAACTTGAATTAGCAAAAGTGATGAGTGGGAATAAGGTTAAGAAAATGGCAGTGATGAGTTTCATGATCGTCCTTGAAGTGATTAGTTAGATAATGATTACGTAACTGTACCTATAGTTATACGGATAACAATAAAAGTAAACTACTCTTTATTGTTGGCGGGAGTTTATCTCGCGCGGCATAAAGCCCCGCCTACAGCCAACCTACATCAACTCGCCTACTTTTAACTCTTTGCCACGGCTTATTTGATGGCACTGGGCTAGCAGTAACTCGGCAGTGGCTTGTGCATCGGTCAGTGCGTGATGGCAATGATAGCTTGGTAACTCATAACGTGTGCGGCAAGCATTAAGGGTTAAATCATCTTGTTTTATTTCAGTTGAATGATGGAGTAAGCGCTTTTGCTCAATATGCAGTGTGTCGAGTATCAGTTTAGGCCGTATAGTTATATTGGCATTTTTAAGCGCTATTTTTAAAAACCCCCAGTCGAGCATGGCATTATGAAACACTAAAATACAATCACTAAAGTGGCTGCTTAGTTGCGTTAATATACTGCACAAGCTCTGTCCTTTTGTTATAGCATCGTCGCTAATCCCATGAAAAACAGGACTTTGCTCAAGGCTTTTTACGTTTTTATTTATAAGGTGCTGCGACTCGCTCATTTTTATACATTGGTTATCTATTATCACCCACGCTACCGATACAATTTCGTGCTGTTTTGCATCAAGCCCAGTGAGCTCTAAATCAATCACTAAGTAACGTTGTTGTAAGGCATTTTTGCCTAGTAATTTACGGCGCTTTAAATACCGAGTGAGCAGCTTTTTTACCATGTTAGTAATCCATCATTATAAACTGCCGCGAGCAAACTTAAACGCAGCGGCTTGCTGCGCTTGTTTAACAAGATAAAACGCTTCTTTTAGTTGATGGCGCTCTAGTGAGTTTAATTTATTAGGATTAATACAATTACTCGGTAAGCCCTCTTCGTTTATTTGTGTACTCAAGCGCTGCTGCGTTAAGAACCGCCAGCAGTCTTTTAGGTTGTATATATCTTCTTTGCTGATCAGTTTATGTTTTAGTAGTGCGTCCAACCGCTCTTGCGTGTTGGCGCGCCTAATACCCGCTTTTAAAGCGTATAACCGCACTATGTCATTTATAATTACAACACCGCGTTTTTTTAAATCTATGTATTTATTATTTTGATCTGTTCTTTCTGTTTTAAATTTATTAAATAAACCAATTGGCACGCTGTTGCTGCTTATGTCGGTTGCCATTGCGGCATAGAATAAATCGTTACGTGATATACGAATTAGTTGCTCGCAAAAAGCTGTGTATAAAGCGTTTGAACCTTCAATAAATCGCAGGTCAAAAAATATCTTACAGTTAAGCATTGCATTGGGTGTGGGGCTTTTTATCCATTTAAAAAAGCGCTCGCTCCAGTCGTTTACGCTCATACGGCACTCATCACTGCTTGCCATAATATTACCTGGGCAACGCCTAATGCCGCACTCAACTAAATTCTCGCATACAAACTCCCCCATACTTTTAAAGTAAGCGTGTTGCTCGGTGGTTAAGTCGTTAGGGAGTAATAAGCCGTTATCTTGATCTGAATGCAGGGTTTGTTCTTCGCGTGCTTGCGAGCCAAAGCAAATAAAACTAAAGCTGGTTGGCGCTGCGCCATGCTCTTCTTGAAATAAGTGAATCAGGCGCGATGTAAGCGCATCGGTTAAACCACTGAGTAATTTACCAATTAGCGATATGTCGTCAATGTTGTACGAAAAACTACGCAAAAGTTCGGGAATTTCTTTAGCGTAGCGTTTTAAATCAGTAACAGTGTGCGCTTTATATATGCGCCCAATAAGCTGTACGGGGTCACTTTTTTGTTGGCGCAGTAAATCGGTGCTGGTTATCATCCCTATCGGGTTATGGTTTTCGTCAAGCACGGGCAAATGGTGAATATTGTATTTAAGCATTAAGTGCAGCGCCGAAAACACCCGGTTATTTTCAAATATAAACTTAGGTTTTGCGGTCATAATACTGCTTACTGCGTCTTGTGGATCTACCTCGTCGGCAAGTACTCGGTTGCGTAAATCGCGGTCGGTCACAACCCCTACTAAGTGCGCGTGCTGCGTTATCATTATTGACGATACGCCATGCTCTTTCATTTTTTTAGCACTTTGCCTAATACTTGCATCGGGCGTAAGCGTAATTGCTGTGCGCGTCATCAGCTCTGATATTTTACGTTCCGACCAGCTATCGTTTTTACTTTTATAATGTGATGACAACAACCGGTTAGCATGAGCGCGTACAAAGTATTGCTCAAACGATTTATATTCTCTGCGTAAAAAATCAAAATGCGTTTGAGAAAGCATATACACTATGCCCTCTTTTTGTACTTCTAACCTATTTTGAATTGCCTCACCGGTTAACAGCGACGGAAAACCAAAATAGTCACCTTGCGCTAAGCGCGTAACAACATCGCCCTTGCCATCAACTAGGTCGTACAAACCAGAGCGAATTAAAAATAGTTTAGGGTTTTCACTTTGTAACCACTGAGTTTGGTTTTCGCGGGTAAGGTAAATAATATCAAGATGATTTACAAAGTATTCGCATGCGCTGCTATCAAGCATAGTAAAAGGCGCTTGCAAACAAACGTATTGGGCTATTTCTTGTTGTTCTACACTCATTGTATTCGCTCTTTAAATGGTGATGTACCAATCTAATGTACTTATTTATTAAACAAATAAAAAGCCCGACTAAAGTCGGGCTTTGGGTGCTTTATATTTTTTTACTATATCTATAAATGTTGCCTAGTGATCGTGCGCTTCAGCTGACCCTTTAGGGTTACGAATACCTTCTACCATTTCTTGAATTTCAATAGGTGTAGCTTGAGTAAATTTAAGAACAACTGCAGCTACTACAAAGTTAATAATCATACCAATTAAGCCAATACCTTCAGGCGAAATACCTAAAAACCAATGTTCAGGATTATTAAGCTCAGGGCTTACAAACTTGAAGAAGATGATATACGCAGCGGTAAAGCCAATACCCGTTACCATGCCTGCAATTGCGCCCTCTCGGTTCATTGTTTTAGAGAATATACCCATAATAATTGCTGGGAAGAAACTCGCTGCCGCCAAGCCGAATGCAAATGCCACTACCGATGCCACAAATCCAGGCGGGTTAATACCAAAGTATGCGGAGATAACAATAGCGACCATGGCTGCCAACCTCGCTGCAAGTAACTCTTGCTTGTCGGTAATATCGGGCTTGAGGGTTCGCTTGAGTAAATCGTGCGAAACGGAGGTCGAAATAACCAGTAGTAAACCTGCTGTTGTAGACAATGCAGCGGCAATACCACCAGCAGCTACGAGTGCAATTACCCATGCTGGTAAATTAGCAATTTCTGGATTTGCTAATACCATAATGTCGCGGTCTACATTTACTTCGTTAGCACTGTTCGGATCGGTGATTTTACCCGCCGTGTAGAACATTTTGCCATCGCCGTTTTTATCATCAAATGTAATTAAACCTGTGCGTTCCCAGTTTTTAATCCATCCTGGTGCTTCTGCGTAAGCTGTACCGCTACCGTCTTTACCATTAATAGTATCAACCATGTTTACGCGAGCAAAGGCTGCAACCGCAGGTGCTGTTGTGTAAACAATCGCGATGAACACAAGAGTCCATGCAGCAGAAATACGTGTGTCTTTTACGCGAGGTACAGTGAAAAAGCGTACAATTACATGTGGTAAACCAGCAGTACCTACCATTAACGCACCAGTAATAGCGAACACGTCAATCATGCTCTTAGAGCCTTCGGTATATTGCGCAAAACCAAGTTCAGCGCTTAAGCCATCTAATTTATCAAGTACGTACACGCCCTCGCTGCCAATTAGTGTGGCACCAAAACCGGTTTGTGGGAAGAAGTGACCCGTCATCATCATCGAGATAAAAATGGCTGGTACAAGGTAGGCAAATACAAGTACACAATACTGCGCTACTTGTGTGTAGGTAATGCCTTTCATGCCGCCAAGTACCGCATAAAAGAATACAATCACCATACCAATGTAAACACCGGTTTCAATTTCTACTTCTAAAAAGCGTGAAAATACCACGCCTACGCCACGCATTTGCCCTGCTATATAAGTGAAACAAATGAATATGGCACAAAAAATAGCAACTAAACGCGCGGTACGTGAATAGTAACGGTCGCCAATAAAGTCTGGTACAGTAAACTTGCCGAATTTACGTAAGTAAGGCGCTAAACACATGGCTAATAGTACATAACCACCTGTCCACCCCATTAAGTAAACACTGCCATCGTAACCTGCAAACGAAATAATACCC
>NZ_AUTI01000447.1:0-12977 GCF_000497995.1 Pseudoalteromonas sp. TB25 | reverse complement strand
TGATGGCTTGTAAATTAGAGCCACTACCTGAGATTAAAACTACCAGACGAGTCGGTGCCATTACTTAGCACCACCTACAATTTCAACTTGCTCTTCGCCAGCTGCTGCATCTTGAATTTCACCAAGGTGCCATGCATTTTCGCCCAAGTCTTTTAGCATTGTTAAGCTTTGCTCAAGTTTGTCAGCAGGGACTACTAAAACCATGCCTACACCACAGTTAAATGTACGGTACATTTCGTGTGTAGTAATGTTGCCGTTTTCTTGTAACCAATTAAAAATTGGTGGCCACTGCCAGCTATCACCTTTAACTACAGCTTTTGCTGAAGCAGGTAATACACGTGGAATGTTTTCCCAAAAACCGCCGCCAGTAATATGCGAAAGCGCATGTACGTCAACGTTTTTGAATAACTCAAGTAAAGGTTTTACGTAAATACGCGTAGGCTCAAGTAGAGTTTCGCCTAATGTTTTACCTTCAAAGTCAGCGCTGGTATCAGCTTTTGACACTTCAAGTACTTTACGAATTAAAGAGAAGCCATTTGAATGAGGACCGCTTGAAGCAAGTGCAATAAGCTGATCGCCTGCTGCTACTTTTGTGCCATCAATAATTTTTGATTTTTCTACAACGCCTGTACAAAAGCCTGCCATGTCGTAGTCTTCACCATCATACATACCTGGCATTTCAGCTGTTTCGCCACCAATTAGGGCACAACCTGAAATTTCACAACCTTTGCCAATACCTGTCACTACGTCAGCTGCTGTGTCTACATCTAGTTTACCAGTTGCATAGTAATCTAGAAAAAACAGGGGTTCAGCACCTTGAACAATTAAGTCGTTTACACACATTGCAACTAAATCAATACCAACCGTATCGTGTTTTTTTAAGTCGATTGCTAAACGTAGTTTAGTACCAACACCATCTGTGCCTGCAACTAATACTGGTTGCTTGTAGCCTTCAGGAATTTCGCAAAGTGCGCCAAAACCACCAATTCCGCCCATTACTTCAGGACGACGAGTTTTTTTAACTACGCCTTTAATACGCTCAACAAGTGCATTACCAGCGTCGATATCTACGCCCGCGTCTTTATAGCTTAGAGACTGTTTTTGTTCGCTCACAGGTTTTCCTCAAAATAGTTGTTTTGGGTTGCTTAGAAACGCGCGTATTTTACAACAATTGCAAGGTCGCGGCTAGCGTAAATGTAATTTTGAAATAATTAACAAGGACACTTGTCCGCTGTTTGTTGTTTAAATAAACAAAAAAACGCCCGTAGGCGTTTTTTTAGTATTAAAGGCGTTAAATTAACAGCTATGCTTTTGCGGTTAATATGGCTCGAAGTGGAGCGGGGTAGCCTTCAATTGTTTTACTTGTATCGTTTGGATCTAAAAAGTCGATTAACGATTCGTTTTCCATCCAGTCGGTTTTACGTTGCTCTTCAAGCGTGGTAATAGCGCAATCTTTTATTTGCACATCTTTAAAGCCAACGCGTTCCATCCACAGCTTTAATGCTGCAGTACTTGGAATAAACCAAACGTTGCGCATTTTAGCGTAGCGGTCGGTTGGGACTAATACCGTGTTTTCGTCGCCTTCAATTACTAGGGTTTCAAGTACGAGTTCGCCGCCTGGGCGAAGCTGCGCTTTTAACTGCGCTAAAAAGTCGATAGGTGAGCGACGATGATAAAGTACGCCCATCGAAAAAACCGTATCAAACGCTTTAAGCTCGGGTAATGCTTCTACGCCTAGTGGCAGTAAATGTACGTTTTCATCTGGGTTGTAGTGTTTAATAGCCTGAAACTGACATAAAAATAAATCAGATGGATCAATACCCACTACAAACTCGGCGCCTTCACCGCGCATACGCCATAAATGATAGCCAGAGCCACAGCCAATATCTAACACTGTACGGCCTTTTAATGGCTCAATATGAGGTAGGAGGCGATCCCATTTCCAATCACTGCGCCATTCGGTGTTTATTTCAATACCGTGAACACTAAAGGGGCCTTTTCGCCAAGGCATCATTCGCTTTAGTAAATGCGTTGCTTGTTTTTGCTCGCCTTCGCTCATTTCTCCAGGCGCGCCAATTTCTACCTTAGTAGCGACGTCAACATGTGTAGTTTTTACTTCAGGCAAATTTTTAAGTACTTTTTGCCATTTAGGTAAATCACCATGGCTTGCCTCTAACTGCCAATGTTTTAATTGAGCGGGTAGGGTTTCTAGCCAGTGGCTAAGTGGGCTTTGTGCAATTGCAGCGTAAAATTGGTTAAACCATTGAGACATAAATTACTCTTTTTATTTAATTGCTACCATTGAGCAAAAATTAAAACATTGATACCACACCTGTGTCTGGCTAAAGCCAATATCACTTAAACGATTAAAATGAGTGCTGAGTGTATCGGGGCGCATTACGTTTTCAATAGCAGTGCGTTTTTGGCTTATTTCAAGCTCTGAGTAGCCATTGTGACGTTTAAAGTCGTGGTGCAAATCAATTAATAAGTTATCGCATTGCTCGTTTTCGGCTTTAATTTTTTCGCTAAGTAGCAGCACGCCACCGGGCTTTAAGTTAGCGTATATTTTTTCAAGCACGGCTTGGCGCTGAGCATGAGGTATAAATTGCAGCGTAAAGTTCATTGCCACAACCGATGCGTTTTGAATTTCAAGCTCGTTAATATCGCCCAAAGTAACAGTAACCGGCACGTCTGATTTAAACCCTTGTAAATGCATTTTACAACGCTCAACCATGGCCTGTGAGTTATCTACTGCAATAATGTGGCAGTTATCAGTGCGAATATTACGGCGCATACTTAGTGTTACTGCACCTAGCGAGCAACCTAAGTCATACAGGTTTGAATTACTTTGTGCGTATTCGCCTGCCAATTTACCCATAGTGCTTACAATGGTGGCATAACCAGGCACAGAGCGCTGGATCATATCAGGAAATACTTCAACCACATTTTGGTCAAAGCTAAAATCTTTTACTTGTTGCTCAGAGGCGTAAATACTGTCTTTTATGGTCACGAAGGCAGTCTCTTTAAAAATAATGGCACTATTTTAACATTTTATGCTGGATAGTCAGTGATAAATTCAGTAGCTTGGCTAGAATTATGAATAATAAGTATAAAAGAGAACGTTAAATGAGCAAAAGTAAGATCATCAGCACCGACGATATTTTAGCAACCCTATGTCATTCGGTAACAGGTGTACTCACATCAGCCAGCGGTAACAGCATTAGTTACTCTGCAATGGTACAAAAAATAACCCGCACTTGCATGCGTCCAGACATAGGCTGCTTTGTATTATTTGATGGCGGCTTTACAGGTTTAGTCGTTACCAACTTTACCTCACAAGCAGCGATGGAAATATACGGCGACTACATGCGTAACATGGGTATGCCGGAGGAAGAAATTGCCCACAGCCATTTATCAGACGACGTATCTAATGTATTAGGTGAGCTGATGAACCAAATTGTTGGTGACTTTACCTCTAAAGTGCGCGAGCAGTTGCATACTTCTATTACGCAAAACCAGCCAAAAATGATGGCGATTAATAAACAAGTGCAAATATCGGTTGATACCACTATGGATCGACCACAAGCACGCCGCGTAACCTTTACAACCAGCAAACAAAATATTTTCTACCTTGAGCTGGCAATGGATAAAACAGAGTTTATTAAACTTCACGACTTTGACATTGTAGATGCAATAGACCCAGACGATATTATTGAAAACGAAGCTAAGCAAAAAGCCGAAAAAGCAAAAGCAAAGTCAAAAGAAGCAGAGCAAAATGATGCCGATGACGACTTTATGGCAGGCTTAGGGCTTTAATGTTATGTAGGTTGGGTAGAGCGAAGCGAAACCCAGCACGGTTTTGAGCTGTCAGTTTTAAACTATCAGATTGAAGCTATCACTCTGAAGCTATCAGTCTGAAGCTGTCAGTAGTCAGTAGTCAGTAGTCAGTAGTCAGTAGTCAGTAAGAAAAGTAACTCAAACAAAAAAGCGCGATTTGAAATCGCGCTTTTTTATTAATTATAAATACAATGCTAATAGTTACATTTGCTTTTATTCTTTATATTTCACTAAGGCTTCTTTAAATAAATTTTCACTCTCGTCTTTGAAGCGAGATTTTTGTTCGTTCAGTTCTGTAAATTTAGCTTGAAGATTTTTATAAATTATCTCATGCGCTTTATTTTTAACTTCGTTGTCGATAGGGCTATCTAGTTCAAAGCCATGTTGTAAACCACTTGTTATTATTTTTAAAATATCTTCTTTGGTTATTTGATCAAGTAGTATCCACTTATTTCCGTCCACCGAAAAGTAGCCCTTACCACTTTCAATCTGCAAGCATTTCATATTCATCTCTCCTTGTTAAATAAGGTGTTTTACCTGCCTCTAAGCAATCAAGTAATACCTTATGGTTGTGAGTTTTATGACCATCCAGGTTAACAAGGTATTTGTCGTTAGGATAGCCAGTGTATATTTCATATTGAACACCGGAGGGGCCATTTTTTTTACTTGTGTAAATCAAATAATCAGGCTTAATTGACGCCCCTACAGTACTATTGTGAGTAACAATTATTACGGGCATAAACTTTGACATTTCTTTGATTAACTTATTTACTTTGTTGTATAAAAAAACATTGTCAAATGATGATTCTGGTTCATCTATCAGTAATAAGTCATATTGGCTAGNGCTAATTTCTTGAAGTAGCCTATATTCTGAACGTTCGCCGCCAGAAACTGTATAACCTGATGAATTTAAAATATCGTAACTAATTTTAGCGAAATGTTTGTAGTAATCAGTTTCAGATAATCCCGATATTTTTTTTAATTCGGATAAATATTCATATCCGTTAATGTCGTAACTTTTAAATGCATTAGCAAAAGATATTTGCTTATTGAGAACAGCTCCAAGCTCTCTGGCGAAGTTAAATGTTCCCCTTTTAGCTACTTTTAAAAAGCCTTGAATGTCTTGTCTTATAAATTCTTTACTGATTTTTAAGTTCTCAACAACATCATTAAATTTATTTACTTTTTCAATATCCAAGACATGTTCATACAAATTTATTTCGGTAACAGGTGAGGCCGCAGTTCGCATTTGAAGTTCGCTTTTTATATTATCTACGATATCGTTAACATATGCTTTTTGAAGCTCAGACTCTTTGGTTTTATTGTATTTTTCAATTAAATCAACAGTTAAGTGATTTAAGCTGTCGCTAGAGATGTGCTTATTGATTATGTGTTGATATTCAGAATTGTCGGCTAAAGTAATACTTGCTTTGATAAGCTCTTGTAAGGATAACAAATTATTCGTTTGGAATTTGGACTCAGTAAATAACTTTACTTTTGCGAATGAGTCTAGCTTATCCGCCTCTGAGGCATGTTTTAGTAATGAGTTAACAAAATTATCCAAAGTTCGGCTTGAGTTATCCAAATCAATATCTTTAATCTTATCAACGACCTCTTGGAACTCTTTTAAATAGTTTTGAGTTATTTGCGACTGGCTAGTAGTCAGGCGATTTGAAAAGTCTTTCTCATCATCTAAATCTTTTTGTAATAAAGAAAATTGCCTTACATATTTTACACGAATATCGTCAGTGGTATTTTCTTCTTCTATTGAATTCAGTGTATGTGACTTTCCACTTGATCGTTCTCCTAATATCACATTTAATCCAGTGGACAGCTTAAGCCCATTATTGAGAGCATTGAAAAACTTGTGCCCCTCTTCTTTTGATAAATGCACCTTTTGTTTGTCTGTTAAAGCTCGTTTAACTGACTTAAGACTAATTTCGCCAACGTTTATATAAGTTTGTCTTGCAGGTATTTTATGAAGCCTTTCTTCTATTCTTAAATCACTAAAACATACAGGGACTAAAGCATCAGGATCTTTAATACAATAGATAAATTTTCTAGCACTGGATACTTCTCCCGCACTAATTAAATGCTGTAGTTTACTTAGGGTATCTGTATGTATTTCGGGAGACTTTTTATAATGTGGGATTAATAAGTAATCAGAAATTCGCGGAAAAATTTCTTTTAATTTTTCAACATTTATAGAGGTGTTTCTGTCGGGTATTTGTTCCTTAACTAGTTGACATTTTTCTGAGAAATCTAATAGCTGATCATCTTCTGCAATCAATAAAATATGAGTTCCTTCAACATCTATTTCTATACCTGGGAAAACTTTAATACTGAGTTTTTCTTGTATTTCATAGAACTGATTAAGGTCAAACATATTGTGGTTTGTGATTGCAATAGCGTCTAAATTACCTTCTTCGACGTACCATTTTAAACGCTCAATAGAAAAAGAGAAATTACGATCGCTTGGTGTTGAAACTGTATGTAAATGAAGGTCTATTTTTTTCATATGCTATCCATTGCTAATCACTTTAATTTAAAACATTACCATGGTACTGCTAAGTTTTTCTACAAGTATATTTAATAGCCATAAGGATTCTCTCCCATCGCTACCACCACACAAAAAATTCGTAAATCCAATTCTAATTGGTGGTAACTCGGTTCCATATGGCAGCAGAGTTTATAAAAGCCTTTGTTGTGATCTTTTTCTTTAAAATGTGCAAGTTCGTGTACTACTAACGCTTTTAATAGTGGCTCGGGGGCGCGCAATAAATCACTGTTTATGGCTAAATCGTGCTTTCGGGTTTTACCTTGCATTCGATACGTATGTGTACCGAGTGCATTGGTCACCATGTCGCCTTGTTTTTTAAACGCCGCACGACCAAATGGTGGCGCATTTTTTAAATATTGTTTTTTAAGCTCGGTTGCATAGCTATAAAGTAGTTTATCGCTGGTAATAGTGTGTGCTTGCGGATACTTTTTAAGTAAGTAGTCACATACCTTGTTGTTATCTATAAGGCTTAATACTTGCTCAACAATGTTAGCTGGGTAGCCGGTAAAGTAACGTGCGTATTCACTCATTATTGCTTCTCTGTCGTTTTACTTTTAAAAAAGTGCTGGCTGCTGGGCTTCTTTTTCGCCAGTAAATGGGTTTAATGCTTTGTGATTATAACCAAGGTCCTTACAAAACTGCCTTGCTAATAATGGCGCTTCTCGGTTATCTGCCGTATGAAAAAACACATAAGGGGTTTTTCCTTCATCAAGCCATTGTTTTACTTTACTTAGCCACGGTTTATAAAAGGGTTTATAGTCGTTTTGTAAATCGGCTATTACAAAGCGCGCCATAGGCTCTGAGCCAGTAGCTATTGCATGTACCGGTAAGTGGGGCTTTTTTTGCTGTGCATCTATTAGCGCTTCGGTTGTTGGTTTTACTGCAAATAGGGCGCGAGTATCCATCGATATACGATTTATGTTGTTTGCCATTAATAATTGGTTAAGCGCTATTTCGGCTTCACCCTTTTGAAAAAACGCAGTATGACGTACCTCTACACCGTAATTAACCTCTTTTGGTAACAGGCTAATAAATTGGGCTAGCTTGGGTAAGTCACCAGGGCCAAATGCTTTAGGTAATTGCAGCATGATTTGCCCGGTTTTTTCTAAAATAGGGGAGAACAAGTTAAGCCAATCAGTGAGCTCGGTTTGAACATTAGTTAGGTGCAGCTCGTGGCTAAAGCGACGATTAAACTTAAACGTAAATTTAAAATCATCGGGTACGCTGTTTGCCCAGCGCAATACGGTACTTGGCGATGGGTCAGCGTAAAAGCTGGTATTACCTTCAACTGAGTTAAAGTGTTGGGCGTATTGGCTAAGCATATCGGCGTTTTTACATTGGCTTGAAAATAAATTGCCTTTCCATGCATTACTCGACCACTGCGGGCATCCAATATATAACATACAAACTAGCGCCTTATTATAAAGTGGCGATAGTGTAGCAAATAACAAAACGAGCTGCTGTAAATTCAGGGGCAAAAGCGGCACACGCCCTAGCATCTTAATGTTAGTTGAGTATAATGCAGGGCTTAATTTGATTATTTTTAGATTGCTAGCGGCTTTATTTGTATTGTGGTGACCTGTTTTTTAAATCACACGCCTTAAAACAAATAAATATAACCGTTTAAGCCTTTTATCTGACAGGAAAACTATGCGCTCTATATATTGCGGACAGCTAAATAAAACTCACGTAGATCAAGAAGTTGAACTATGTGGCTGGATCAACAAACGACGTGACCTTGGTGGACTTATCTTTGTCGATTTACGCGATAGAGAAGGTTTAGTACAAGTTGTATTCGACTCTGACATTGAAGAGTTAATGAGTTCAGCTAACACACTTCGCCAAGAATTTTGTGTTCAGCTAAAAGGTACTGTACGTGCACGCCCAGACAGCCAAGTAAATAAAGATATGGCAACAGGTGAAATTGAAGTTTTAGGTACTGAGCTTACAATTATTAACCGCTCTGAACCGCTTCCACTTGATTTTAACCAAGTAAACTCAGAAGAGCGTCGTTTAAAATACCGTTACTTAGACCTACGTCGTCTAGAAATGAGTGACCGTATTAAATTACGTGCTAAAGCAAGCAGCTTTGTTCGTCGCTTTTTAGATGAAAACGGCTTTTTAGACATCGAAACACCTGTACTTACTAAAGCAACGCCAGAAGGCGCACGCGATTACTTAGTGCCAAGCCGCGTTCATAAAGGTAGTTTTTACGCTTTACCACAGTCTCCACAGTTATTTAAGCAATTGTTGATGATGTCGGGTTTTGACCGTTACTACCAAATTGTTAAATGTTTCCGTGATGAAGATTTACGTGCCGATCGTCAACCAGAATTTACCCAAATAGATATAGAAACCTCGTTCATGAGCTCTGATCAAGTACGTGGTATGACTGAAAAAATGATCCGCGAGATGTGGCAAACATTGTTAAACGTTGATTTAGGCGATTTTCCAATCATGCCTTACAGCGAGGCAATGAGCCTTTACGGTTCTGATAAGCCAGATTTGCGTAACCCAATGAAATTAGTTGATGTTGCAGATTTAGTTAAAGACGTAGAGTTTAATGTTTTCTCAGGTCCAGCTAACGACGAAAAAGGTCGTGTTGCTGTATTAACTGTACCGGGTGGCGCTAAGCTTTCTCGTAAACAACTTGACGATTACACTAAGTTTATTGGTATTTACGGCGCTAAAGGCATGGCGTGGATGAAAGTAAACGACCACACTGCAGGCTCTGAGGGTGTTCAATCGCCAGTGGCTAAGTTTTTAAGCGAAGACGTAATCACTAAATTACTTGAGCGTACTAATGCTCAGTCTGGCGATATCATTTTATTCGGTGCCGATAAGCGCAATACAGTAAACGAAGCAATGGGCGCACTGCGCGTTAAGATTGGTGTTGACTTAGAAATCACTAACCTTAACAGTTGGGCACCACTTTGGGTTGTAGACTTCCCAATGTTTGAAGAAGATGACGAAGGCACATTACATGCTGTGCATCATCCATTCACTGCACCAAAAGATATTACTGCAAGTGAGCTTGAAGCAAACCCTGCTGCGGCTATTTCAGATGCCTACGACATGGTATTAAACGGCTACGAAGTGGGTGGCGGTTCGGTACGTATTCATAATGCAGATATGCAAGAAACTGCATTTAGAATTTTAGGTATTAACGAGCAAGAGCAACAAGACAAGTTTGGCTTTTTACTTGATGCACTTAAATACGGTACACCACCACATGCTGGTTTAGCATTTGGTCTTGACCGTTTAGCAATGCTTCTATGTGGTACCGATAACATTCGTGACGTTATTGCTTTCCCTAAAACAACACAAGCGTCGTGTTTATTAACTAACGCGCCTAGTAAGCCTAATATGGATTCGTTAGCTGAGCTTGCAATTAGTGTTGTTGAAAAATCGATACCTAGCGAAGAGTAATTTTTGTTTAGCTTATTGAGCTAAATTTAAAAACCCTTAAGTTATATGCTTAAGGGTTTTTTTGTGGTTAAATTTGCAGCAGAGTGTATTTTAACCGAACAGACGAAAAAGGAATTATTATGTCGATCAATGCAACCTTATTTGGTGAATTTTTAGTTTTTTTTATTGTGCTGAGTATTCCTATTTTTGCTGTAATTAGCTACAAAATAGGTAAGCGTAAAAGTACTATGCCGGGGGTTTTAGCTTTTGTGGGTGGCTGTTTAGCGCTATTTCCACTATTTGCTTTGATTTTTATTGCAGTGCTTGCGCTTAAAAAAGATTTACCTAAAAATAGCGTCTATGCCCATTAAAAACTAGGTTAATAGTGTCAATTTCAAATAATAATCACTACTTCGACGAGCAATTTAATGCTTTACAGCGCGAAGAGCAACTAACTGAAAATTCTGAGTTTGAAGAGTGCACATTTACCGATTGCGACTTTTCAGGCGGGCAGTTTAAAAATTGCCGATTTATACAGTGCAACTTTAAAAACTGTAATTTATCGTCACTTAAATGGAACTACAGCTCGCTTGAAGATGTAAGTTTTAGCCACTGTAAATTAAATAGTCTGCAATGGACTGACGTAGATTGGCCAGCGCTTAGTATTAACGCACCGGTGAGTTTTAATTATTGCGAGCTCAGTAATAGTTCTTTTTTTGAATTAACCCTCAAAGCTCTCAAACTAACACACTGCTTTGCCAAAAATGTTGATTTTAGACATGCTGATTTAAGCGGTAGTGAATTTACAGGAACAGATTTTCGCGATAGTGAGTTTTTTCAAACTAACTTAACAAAATGTGATTTTGTAGGTGCGACAGCGTTTAATATAGATTTGAATAATAATATTTTAGCGAATGCTAAGTTTGATCGCTTCGAAGCACTAAACTTGCTTACCAGCCTTAAGATAGAACTATGTGATTAATTTAGTTTAATATGATTACATATCTAGAAGCGGCAGCTTGGCTGGGCTTCTAGATACTGCGTGACTGCGTAATTAACGGCTTGGGCCATTTTTATTACGTGCACTGGCAAGCTGTCTTGCGATTTCTAATAACGCAGGTGAAATATCTTCAGCGCCATCTTTAATTAGTTTTGTAACGTCACCTGATGAAAACAAACCGTCACGTGGTGATTTAATACCTAACTCACGAACAAAATCCTTCGTTTTACCTGTGCTGCCTGTTTCAATAAACTTAAAAATAATACGTTCATTGTTGTTTTTAGCAGGGGTTTTTAGTGTTTCGATTTCGTCATGTATTGCCGTTAGTTTGTCTTCTAAAATTTCTATACGTTCTTGAATGCTATTGTATGATTTCATTTATTGGATCTTTTACTAAATATATTTAAACAATGGCGGCTATTATCGCATAGTTTGTCAATAGAGAATGCAAACCTATAAAGTAAAAGTTATTTTTAATTAAAAACAATAATTTATATAAGTTTAAATATGCAAAAAACACTTAAAAAGCTTTTTATGTTAAGCGCACTAGCTCTAAGTGCATCAGATATAAGCACATCAGCAATAAGCGCGACAAGCTATGCAAACGATGGCGTTATAACTGATGAAAGCCGTAATCGCACTATTCCTATCAATATTACATTGCCAAGTAACAATGCTAAGTGCACTGAACAAGTAAAATGCCCTGTAGCGCTCATTAACGCAGGTTATGGGATTAGCCATAACAAGTATACGTTTGCCAGTAATGCTTTTAATCAGCACGGATATTTAACAATAGCCGTTGCACATGAACTAAAAAGCGACCCTGATCTTAATCGTGAGCAGCCTTACTTAACAACACGTATGGGGAACTGGCATCGTGGTGTAGTAACGCTTAAGTTTTTAGTTAATGAGCTATCGAGTAAATACCCAGCATACGACTTTACAAAACTCACCTTATTTGGGCACTCAAACGGCGGGGATATTTCGTCATTATACGGCTCTATTTATCCAAACGAAGTTAGCACTATTATTACGCTCGATCATCGCCGCATGTTGATCCCGCGCAATAAAAACATTCGCGTACTTACTCTACGCGGTAGTGATTACCCAGCTGATGCGAATGTGCTGTTAAACGATTCAGAGCTGAATAAGTTTCCTGTTACGCAAATAATGATAGAAAAATCGCGTCATAACGATATGTACGATGGCGGGCCAAAATGGCTGGTGGATAGAATGAGTAAAGAAGTAGAGGGATTTTTAGATAGTAAAAGTTAGGTATATAAAAGTTAAATCACAGCGCAGTGTTACCTGCGCTATATTAATTTCACGGCAGTTATTCTACCAGTTCACTTACAATAACAGGGTTATTGTGTAGTGTTTTATGCACTGGGCATTTGTCGGCTATTTCGAGTAAACGCTGACGCTCAGGCTCTGTTAAGTCGCCACGTAAGGTGATTTTACGGGTAATGGCTTCAAGGTTACCTGTTTGCTCACAATCGTCGCAATCTTTGTTGTAATCGCGAGTGTGATCAAGCTCTACTTTAACATGCTCCAGTGGTAATTTTTTACGTGTAGCGTACATGCGCAATGTCATTGCCGTACAGGCACCAAGCCCCGCTAATAAGTGATGATACGGATCGGGACCTAAGTTTTTACCGCCTACTTTTATTGGCTCATCTGCAAGCCAAGTATGATCTTTTGTACTTACGTGCTGAGTAAATACATGGTCTTTTTCTTCAACAAGTACATTACCACCCGTTAAACTTGCCGTGTATTTAGTTTTGTCGTACTTAACATAACGGTTTGCCCACGTTGCAATTATTTGTGCAGCGTAGTCGGCATCATTTTTATTTGTTAAAAGGTGATCGGCGTTATCTAGGCTAATAAAGCTTTTAGGATGCTTAGCTGATGCATAAATTTTTTCAGCTTCACTAATATTTACAGTCGCATCAATAGGGGAGTGCATTACTAATAATGCGCGCTTAAGTTTACTTATGTGGCTTTTATCGTACTTGGCTATATCGTCAATAAATTGCTTTTTAATGGTAAATTCACGACCAGCTAAGTTAACTTTAGCTTCACCTGCTGCGTTAATTTCATCAAGGTGTGCTTCAAAGTTATGCGCTACGTGCTGCGCATCTGACGGTGCGCCAATGGTTGTAATAGCCGATA
>NZ_AUTI01000446.1:0-37849 GCF_000497995.1 Pseudoalteromonas sp. TB25 | reverse complement strand
CTGCCGGTGTATATTGAATTTGATTGCCAACCACTGATACAGAGCCAATATTAGCTGATGCTGCGTTTATGGTAAGGCTGTCGCCATCCACGTCTGAGTCATTGGCTAATACATTTATTAGTATTGGCGCTGCATCTTCATCTATTGTAGCTGAGTCTGCGTTTGCTATTGGAGCATCGTTTACGGGAATAATAGTAATTGTTAAGTTAGTAGTTGCAGTACCGCCGTTACCATCACTTATTGTGTAGTTAATAATTGCTGTTCCATTTGTATTAGCAGCAGGCGTATATTGGATTTTATTATCAACAACAGATGCAGAACCTCTATCTGCAGTAGCAGCTGTTATCACAAGAGTATCGCCGTCAATGTCGGAGTCGTTAGCTAATACGTTAACTAATAACGCAGGAGCATCTTCGCTCATCGTTGCTGAATCATCATTTGCAGTAGGGGCATCATTAACGGGTGTAACAGTAATCGTCACACTTGCTGTTCTGTCGTTTATACCTTCATTACCAGTGCTATAACCATCAGTAATGGTGTAAGTTAGTACTATTTCACCTGAAAAATTTGCTGGTGGAGTAAACTGTATTTTTCCGGCGACAATAGTCGCTTCTCCAGCAGTATTTTCTATATTAGAAATACTTATTGTATCGCCATCTGCATCAGTGTCGTTAGCTAGCACATCTAATAAAGATGCAGAGCTGTCTTCGTCTAACGTATATTGATCGTCATTGGCTTCTGGAAAAGTATTAACGCCGCTTTCACTTAAGGTTACTAGAGCTGTTGCAGTTAAGCCTTGCTCATTTGAAATTGAATAGGTAAAGCTATCTACACCAATAAAACCTAAGTCTGGCTGATAGGTAAACGAGCCATCAGCATTTAATGTTAGTTCGCCATTTTGAGTTGTATTAATTGCCGTGGTATTAACCGATAAATCACCAGCCTCAATATTAAAGTCGTTAATTAACAAGCCATTTTGTACTGTTACTTCAAATAGTTTATTTTTGCTAAATTGATAGGCATCATTTTGTGCAACAGGGTTATCGGGTTCGCTGTTTATTACTAAAGTTACTGTGGCTGTAGAGGTTGCACCTAATGAGTCTATAGCTTGATATTGAAATTGATCAACACCATTAAAGTTAGCATCCGGCACATAACTAAAGCTGCCATCAGTTGCTAATAATAGTTGGCCATGTGTGGGTGCCACCATAAACGTTTCATCAACTGAAAAACTGTCATTATTTGGGTCAGTATCGTTACTAAGCACACCATTGGCAGCTGTAACCACAAGTGTTTCATCTTCGCTTAAACTATAGCTATCATTTTTTGTTACAGGGGCTACGTTAGTATTTGAGCTTACAATAGTTACATTTGCAATAGCCTGAGCACCTTGTGCATCAACAACTCTGTACTGAAAACTGTCTTGGCCTTGCAAATTTTGCTCGCCTTGGTATTCAAAGCCACCATTATCAAAAAGGGTCAATTGTCCTCTTGTTGGTTCGCTAACCGGCGTTGTATCAACAGTTAAGTCATCTAAGTCTATATCGCTATCGTTTATAAGTAAGCCTGGCGATAGGACAACTAAGGTTCCATTGTTTGTTACGCTGTAAGTATTATCAAGCGCTATAGGAGCGTCGTTAACAGCTAAAATGGTTATCTCTACAACTGCGGTGTCTGTCATACCTAGCTCGTTAGCAACTTGATAGCTAAAGGCATCTTCACCATTAAAGTTTGCAATAGGGATATAAGTAAAATCCCCATTTTCATTTATATTAAGAGTGCCATGCTGCGGTAGAATTAATGCATCTGCATTTACACGTAAATCGCCACTGTATTGATTCGTATCATTTGTTAGTACGTTACCTTGCAGAGTTTGATCTTCACTTATCTGAAACTGATCGGCATTTGCCTCTGGTGCAAATGTAAGCTCTCCACCCACTGGCGCTATGTTTATTATATTAGCAAAACCACTTTCACCACTGCCATCAACACCGGTAATAAGTACTTGGTAACTTTTATTAGTAAGTGACTCGGTAATGCTTAATGCAGTATCTTGAATACTTAAAAATTGTTGCCCATTCTCTAATTCATTAATATTAGTGGATGAGACTCCAGCTTGAGTTGCAATATAAACGTTGTAACGATTAAGTTCGGGGTTGGCTTGCCACGAAAGATTAATATTATCTTCGTCTCGTTGTGCTGTAACACCTTCAATTTGATATGGTTGCCAGTTAAAAGTGATTGCATCAGCAAGTGCTTGATTATTTAAAGTGTCAGTTATCCATATTTCAAGGCGTATTTCCCCTGGAGTTGCGCCATAAAGCGCAGGGTTGAGGCCTATAATTGACTTTTCGTAGTCAACACCACAATCAGAAGAACAAAGTGATATGCTTTTATTAACACTAGGGAGCACTAAATTAACTTCAGCAATGCCATCAGTATCCGAAGCTTCAAGTAAAAAAGAAACATTACCTTGTACGGTGTCGTTTGTTTGTGAAAAAACAATATTAGCGCGAGTATTAGCTAAACTTGCTCCAACAACTCCTCTACTTGAAGTGACAGCACCTAAAACTTTTGTACTCTTGGTTTGATTACTCGCTATAACACCAGCCAAATTTATATAGCTAGTCACCGTTGGCGGTATTACTTCAGCCGTAGGTGATTGTATTGCCTCTTGAGTGGGGCTTTCTTCTGAGCCTCCACAGGCACTTAACAAAAACACCACAGAACCAAGCAAAAATATATTTTTTGCTGTCATTTTAAATACTCCATAATAAAAGCTTTGTATCCAATGTGTTTATGGTTCTAATTTAAAAGAACCGCTAGCATTTACATCAGGATTATTTATTTCATTAAGATTAAAGTTGCCAGTAATATTGTCTAAGTCATTCAAAAATATTGCATCAACATCGCCCTCGGCTTTATTGTTACCATGGGATGCAAATGTAACGGCCAGCTCAAGTTCGCTTAAATTTATTAAGCCGCTGTAAGCTGCATACCAATTTCCACCGGCGTCATTAAAACTAATTTCGCCATCAGGCACGGTGCCATTATCAAAATCAACTGCCATAGTCATAGCAAAGTCAGTAACAGCACCCACACTCGAATTTACATTAAAGCTTGATACCTCATAGTTAAATACACCTTGGCGCTGAGCTATTTGATCGACTAAAGATGCGCTGCTAACAGTTTGAAATTGTTGTTCAGAATATATATCCATAACACCTGTATCAGCTTCAAAAGCATTTACTTCAACTTCAGTTACCGATGCTTGCTCAGTTTCTTCTTCGTTGTCGTCTTTAGAGTCAATTGCTACTATATTTTGATCAAACACGCGTGCCGCACGTGTTGTTTTAAAGACTTCACCAGTGGCTGTAATTTGTGCAAACGAAAATGCCTCGTTATCCCCCAAAGAAACCACGTTATTATTTTCTAACGTTAAATCTATTGCGCCATCCCATACCGCTAAAAATACATCGCCTTTAACCAGTTGAACTTCAAAATGCGTTCCGCGTATACCAATAGAGCCTATGGGAGTTTTTACACTATAAGAGCCGCCATTTTTTTTAATTACGCCGGAAATAGAGCGCAAACCGCCTTTAAGTAACTCAATAGAAGCAGAGCCTTGTTGGGTATTGTCATTAAATTCGTAGTTAGCAATATTTAATTCTGAGTTTTCTTTTAAGGCTATTAAACCACCATCCAACATCGAAAATTGCGCTTTGCTTTTCTCTCCAGTCGTAATGCGATCTACACCAAAAACGGTATCTCTGCGCTGCAACTGCCGTTGTTGTTCATTGCTTCCATCAACCGCGAGTACAGAGCCTCGTGCTAAAATAGTTTTACCAGCAGGGTCGTTTGCTTGTGTATAAAAACTTACACAAAGTAAAGTGGTAATTACAGGGAGTAAATGTTTCATAAATACCTTAAATTAAAATGAGTAAGAAGCGCTTAAATTTATATCTAAACGGTCATATTCGAATAAAGAAATATTACTGGATTTATCTTGATAGTTGGCAGCCAACTGTATGGCTAAATCGCGATTAACTAAGTAGCGAACAGAAGTTGAGAACATAAAGAGGTTATCGGCACGTTCTTGTAAAAATAAAGGGTGATCATCTTTATAATTAATCCATTGGTATCCAGCAAGAGATAACAACTGCCAATGTTGAGCCAACTGAGTGTTCACTTGGTAGTACAAGCTCGTAATATTACGGCTATTAAATTCACCCTCAGTAATGTCAGCTTCCTCGCTTTTAGCGTTAATGCTTAAGCTTTGAAACCATTGATTAGTTGCATAGCTAGCACCTGCATTTAATGTATAAAACGAATTATCGAGCTTTTCATCAAATCTATTGTTTAAAACACCTGCAGTCAAAGAGCTAAATAAATTAACTTGTTTATTTAGCGTAAAATTAGCTCCGGCCGTTAAAGCTGATTCAGTACGATAAAGTTCGCCATCAAGCATCAACGGAGTGGTAGCAACTCGTGCAAACCAACTTATGTCATTTTGTTTATATTGATAGGCGGCATTAATGTGCGCATTTATACGATCGTATTGGCTGAGTTCTTCAAACTTGTACCACCCGGTATCAATACTTAAAGTGATTAAGCTTTTTTGATCAATAGGGTGAGAGTACTTTCCTCTGTAATTAAGTCGTGCATAGTTGTCCTGCGTACTTTTACTTTCTGGCGATAACAAAAACTCACCAATATTAGGAATTATAATCGTATTTTCTGCAGTACCTGCGTTTACGTTGCCATCTACGCCAAGGGCAAGCTCAATATTTTGTTTATAAGAGCGTCCAGCCTCTTGTTGCTTAAGTGCTGCAGTTTCTAGCAATGATTGTGCTGAAGACTTTATATTATTAGGTGTGTCAGGTGAGTTGATTAGTATTAAAGCTTGAGTATCGGCAGCAGGTAAATTATTAACTGTTAAATAAGCGCGAACTAAGTACAAGCGAGCTTCATACCATCTAGGATTATTTTCAACCACGCGTTCAAAGGCAAATACAGCTGGCGCCGCATGCCCTGTTTTAAGTGCACTGACCCCTAATAAAAAGTCGTATACGGGTTCGCCCAGGTACTGGTATTCGCTATTACTTTTTTGATAAGCCTGAGTGTATTTTTTTTCAGAAACTAATTTTTGAAGCTCAATCAATAGCTTATTGAATTCATCATTGCTTTGAGCCAATGAGTTAAAGCTCATTACAGCTAAACAACTACACAGTAAATTTCCTAAAACCTGTTTAATCATGCTTAATTTTATATCCCAGTAGAAGTTTGATGTTTTGTAAAAAGTGATGCCAACATTAGAAACCTACCACTTTTTGTAGCTAAGTATAGTTAATACAGTCACATTAGTTAATTAATTGTAGATAAGTAACGAGTTATACCAATCCGCGATAATACTTAATCATTTTGCGGGGCTAAACGTGTCGCTACCTGTGTTAAAAATTCTCATTTACGACTGCATAGATGCAGAAGGTAGAGCAATGCAGGAGCAATTGCCGAGAACAACTAAATAGCGAATTTTTTGCCAAGCTATCAACATGTTTTTCCATCCTCAAAATAGATCACTTAATTAAGCGAATTGGTATAAATACTTGTTTATTAAATATTATTACTAATTAGGGCGTGTTGATCTTTGTGGATTAAAATTTTTTAATCTAGGGATGATTTAATCGCAGCGCGAGATTTGTAAATTAGTGGGTTTAACTAGAGTATTAATAATTGTGTTGTAAGGCTAATATATTGAGGTATTTTAGATTTTATATTACAGAGTAAAGATAGGGTATAAATATGAAGGCTTACTAGGAAAAAAGTGGGGCGATTGACGGGGCTTGAACCCGCGACAACCGGAATCACAATCCGGGGCTCTACCAACTGAGCTACAACCGCCACTACACACACCTTGTTTGGTGTGGCGCGCATAATACATAAAATAATAATTGTTGTGAAGCCCAAAAGTGAAATAAATTAAAATAATTTATTTCAGGCAAATATAATTAGTATTTAGTCGTTAATATTTTTTCAAGGTAGGCTATGTTTTATCGCATAAATGCCTCTAAAAAATAGAATATACTTGCATTTAATAGTATTAATTCATTATTTCATGAGAGTAAATTGTAAATTAATGTATAATAATGCCCGAAAACGCTTAATAAAAAACATTTGGAGTAAATATGGATTCAGTACTTAATTGGCTTAACGATAACTCAGGCCTAATTTTACACTATGGTATTCAAGCAGTTGTTGCGCTTGTTATCTTTTTACTTGGTAGTCGTGTTGCTAAGTTTTGTTCTAACTTAACTGAAAAAGGTTTTGCTAAAAAGAAAGTAGATAAAGCTGTCGCTTCATTTGTTTCAAGTATTGTGTACACACTTGTATTTGCTGTAACTATTTTAATGGCACTTTCGCAAATTGGCATTGAAACAACTTCGTTCATTGCTATTTTAGGTGCTGCCGGTTTAGCTGTTGGTTTAGCATTACAAGGTTCATTATCTAACTTCGCATCAGGCGTACTAATTATTTTACTTCGTCCATTTAAGTCTGGTGACTTTGTTGAAGCAGGTAATAAAATGGGTACGGTTAAAAAAATCGAAATATTCTCAACTGAACTACGTACTCCAGATAACAAAGTAATTATCGTACCAAACTCTCAAATAATGTCTGGTGCTATTACTAACTTTTCACGAGAGTCTACTCGTCGTATCGATTTAGTTATTGGTGTTGGCTACGATGCTGATTTACGTCACGCAAAAGAAGTATTAAAATCTGTATTAGATGCAGAAACACGCATACTTAAAGATCCAGCTTACAATGTATCTGTAAATGAGTTAGGCGATTCAAGTGTTAACTTTATTGTTCGTCCTTGGGTTAACGCTGCTGATTATTGGCCTACTTACTGGTCATTAATGGAAAATATTAAAATCGCATTAGATGATGCAGATATTACTATCCCATTTCCACAAATGGATGTTCACTTTCACAAGCAAGACTAATTTTAAATAGTTATTTAATTAAAGTTATCTTTAATTGTTATAGTGCTAAAGAGCTATTAAACATAAAATTTTCATGCGGTATTTGCTGCATGAAAATTTTTTACATTATTACTTAGCTGTTTAGCTTGCTCTAACAAGTAATGCTTTAATAAAATAGATGTACATTTATACAAAGGTTATTTTTTAATGAAATTAAAGCTTTTATCAGTTTTAGTTGCGGCTTCTGCTGCAACAAACGCATTTGCTGCAGACGCAGAACAAAGAACATGGGAAGTTACCAGTGAACTAGGTGCTATTGTCACAAGTGGTAATACAGAAACGACCACACTTAAAGGTGGTATTAAAGTTCAGCACAACCTAGAACACTGGAACAACGAATACAAGCTAGACGGCATCTACAAAGAAGATGAAGTTGAAGATGCAAATGGTGACAAAAACAAGCAGCGCACTAACGAAAAGTATTCAATTTCTGCACAAGGTAATTACAAATTAAATGAAGATCATTCTCATTTATTCATTTATGGTTCACACGTTTCAGATTATTTTGGAGCGTATAGAAGTGAGTCAGTAATTTCTGCAGGTTACGGTTTACGTTTATTAAACGAAAAAACTATGTGGTTAAGTGCTGAAATTGGTCCTGGTTATAAATACTTTGAATACCCAGATGACAGCACTGAAGTTGATGACAACGGTAACTCTCTTGCTGGTGAATTTGAAGGCGAAGTAATTGCCTTAGGTAAGTTAGATTACAACTGGCAAATTTCTGAGAATGCACGTTTTACTCAATTAGTTGCTGTTGAGTACGGTGATACAAACACTAAAACTCGTTCTGAAACTGCATTACTTGCAAAAATAAACGGCTCGTTACAAATGAAAGTCGCTTTTAATGTCACTAATAACTCAGATGTTGCTGACGATAAAGAAAGCACTGACACAGAAACGTCATTCACGTTGGTTTACAGTTTTTAACCAATGTAGTTAAGTTAATTACACTAAAGTGACAAAAGGGACGAAAGTCCCTTTTTTATTTTCTTAAAATTAAGGTATTATAGCGGCCAATTTTGGTTGTAGACCTAGGGATATACCTACTCGTGAAAGTTTTTACACAATTTATTAGTGCTTTTATTCTACTTTGTAGTTTTAGTACTTTGGCTTTTACGCCAACAGCGTCTCAAATTGAGCAATTTAAAAAGTTACCTAAAGCTCAACAAGAAGCCCTCGCAAAACAGTATGGTGTTGATATATCAACGATCACTGGTACAAACCAATCTAATAATCAAAATAATACACAGCAGCAAAATAGTATTGGTGAGCGCGCAGAACCCGAAAAAGAAAAGCTTACAGATGAAGAGCGCTTTAAACCAAAAACAGACGAATTAAAGCCGTACGGTTACGAATTGTTTGCAGGTGAACCAACTACATTTATGCCAAGCGAAAATGCCGCAGTACCAGATACATATATTGTGGGCCCTGGCGATCAATTAAAAATAAACTTTTATGGTAAAGAAAGTGACAGTTTTGAAGTTATAGTTGACCGTGAAGGACGTATTAGTATTCCAGATTTAAGCCCTGTAGAAGTGGCCGGTTTAACTTTTGCTGAAATTAAAGAATTAGTAAAAGTAAAAGTAGAGCAAGAGGTAATAGGTGTAAAAGCGTTTGTATCGCTTGGTCAGCTTCGTAGCATGCGTATTTTAGTGCTAGGAGAGGCTTACAAGCCTGGTAGCTACAGTGTTTCATCATTAACAACCGTTTCGCATGCATTATTTGTAAGCGGTGGCGTGTCTGACATTGCTTCTCTTCGTAATATTCAAGTTAAACGCGCAGGCAACATAGTTGCAAACTTTGACCTTTACGACTTACTTATTAATGGCGATAGCAGTAACGATATCGTATTAAAGCCGGGCGATGCTGTATTTATTCCATCAGTTGGCGCTCAAGTAAGAGTTGAAGGTGCAGTTAAACGTCCCGCTATTTTTGAACTTAAAAAAGGCGAGTCTGCTAAGCAGTTATTAGCGATGGCCGGAGGCCTTAAACCCAATGCATACGCTAAAAGCGCAATTGTAGAGCGCTTTAATTTCGATCGTAAAGAAGTACTATCGGTCGATTTTTCAAAACCACAAATTAACTACATCCCAAAAGATGGCGACCGTATTCGCTTTAATTCAGTTAGCTCGCAATATCAAAATTCAATTAGCTTAATTGGTGCAGTAGCACGCCCAGGTAATTATCAATGGCACCAAGGCAAGCGTATTTCAGATGTACTTAAATCTATACGCGGTGACCTACTACCGCAAGCCGATTTAAGCTACGGCCTCGTAATCCGCGAAATAAATGTAAACGGCGATATAGAAGCGCATCAGTTCGACGTTGCTCAAGCGATTATTAAAAATCCTGAAAACAACTTACAACTTAAAGCTAATGACAAGATAGTTGTATTTAGTCGTTTTGAAGAAAAAGAAGCAGAGCAATCAGCTCTAGCAAATATGGCCCTTAGCCAAGAGCAACAAGAGCAGCAACAAAAAGCAGAGCAATGGCACAAGTTTGAGCAAAAAGAGTTCGAAAAATACATTGGTGTTAATCAAGAAGACGAAGAGCTTGTTCTTGAAGACAATAAAATACTAACAATTGCTGAAATTTCTAAACGCAAAGCAAAAGAAGAAGCAGACCAAGAACTCAAACCTGAAGATTACGCATTATTTAGCCGCCATAACTTATTAGCGCCAATTATTGCTAAATTTAAACAGCAAGCATCAGTGCAACAAGCTATGCAATTAGTTGAAATCAGCGGGAATGTTACTTTCCCTGGTATTTATCCACTAATGATTGGTGGTGAGGTAAGTGATTTAATAACAGCAGCAGGTGGCTTGTTAGAGTCTGCCTATGTAAAACAAGCTGAAATTACACGTATTGTAGCCAGCGATGGTTCTAAAATAGAACACTTACGATTTGACCTTGAAAGCGCGATGAAAGGCGACCTTCAAAGTAATATTACGTTACAAAGCAAAGACAGCATAAACGTTTTCGCTATTCCAAACTGGCAAGAAAACGTAAAAGTAGAATTAAAAGGCGAGCTTAAATTCCCAGGTACTTACACTATACGCCGAGGTGAAACGCTAACTGAATTACTTGAGCGTGCGGGTGGTTTTTCACAATTTGCAGAGCAAAAAGCAGCTGTATTTACTCGTGCATCAATTAAAGAACAAGAGGAAAAGCAGCTAGCGCGTTTATCTACAGAGCTTCGCCGCGATATCGCCTCTAAGAGCTTCCAAAACTCGGTAAGTAGCAACTCACTTTCTTATGAAGAAATGAACAAGCTGTTAAACGACCTAGCTAGTGTAGAAGCCGTAGGACGTTTAGTAATTGATTTACCTTTAATTGTAAATAATCAACAAAACTTAGTATTACAAGATGGCGATACACTTTATGTACCAAGCAAGCGCGATTCAATTAGTGTAATTGGTGAAGTTAACTACTCAACGTCACATCTATATAAATCTGGTGTTAGTGTTGACGATTATATTGCGCTTAGTGGTGGCCTTAAAGAGCGTGCCGCTGAAGATCGAATTTACATTATTAAAGCTAATGGTTCAGTTAAAATACCAAACACAGGAGGCTGGTTTGCAGCAAATAATGCTGATCAGTTAGAACCAGGTGACACAATAGTAATACCAATGGATGCAGATCACATGGATAAATTGACACTTTGGAGTACTGCAACACAGATCCTTTATCAACTTGGTGTAGCTGTTGCTGCGATTAGTAGTATTTAATAAAAGACTAAATATTACTTTGTATTATGCTATTGCACGAAAATTAAGCCGGAGTTTAGTTTTGTATAATAGCTGCTGAATAGAGATATATATGAATAGTAAAGATACACATACTAAAAACCTATCTGTACCCACTATTGCTGATGATGAAGTGAATTTAAGTGAGCTATTCTTTGTCATCTGGGAAGGCAAATGGGTAGTAATTTTAATAACAGCCTTATTCACAATTGCATCAGTGTTTTATGCTTTAGAGCAACCTAATGTTTATAAATCGGAAGCACTACTTGCTGCTGCGGAACAAGAACAAAGCGGTGGCTTTGGTGCTCTAGCAGGTCAATTTGGTGGTTTAGCTAGTTTAGCTGGAGTTAATTTGGGCAGTAGTGGCACCGCTAACAAAACTCAGTTAGCGCTTGAGGTTTTAAAGTCTCGCCAATTCACATTTAACTTTATTGAAAAGCACAATATTTTACCAGACCTAATGGCTGTAAAGTCATGGAAGCAAGCGGATAATAGTATTGAATACGATGAAGAGATATATAACGAAAAAGAAAAAAAATGGTTAAGGGAAGCTAAACTACCTTTTAAAGCCGAACCTTCAATGCAAGAAGCCTTCAAACAGTTTAGCCAAATAATTACTACAGACATGAACAAAGAAAGTGGATTGATAACTGTATCAGTTGAGCATGTTTCGCCAGTAATTGCGCAGCGGTGGGTTAATTGGTTAATTCAAGACATCAATACTGTTATGAAGTCTAGAGATGTTGAAGAGGCTAATAAAAGTACTGAATTTCTAACAGAGCAATTACAACAAACAAAAGTTGCCGATATTCGAGCTGTTTTATATAAGTTAATTGAAGAGCAAACAAAAACTATTATGTTTGCAAATGTGCGAGATGAGTATGTATTTAAAACAATTGATCCAGCATTAGTACCGGAACAAAAGTTTAAGCCGAAGCGTGCATTAATTTGTATATTAGGTTTTCTTTTTGGAGGTATTTTAAGCGTATTAATAGTGCTCGCTAGATACTTTTTAAAGAAAGCGAATGACTAAAAAGCTCTAACTCAATTTTATGAATATGCTGCTTAAGCATTTTGGTATATCAAAGAATAAAGATACATTTTGTATTCGATACATAAAGTATAGAAATATTTAAGGAACTAATATGTTAAACAAAAAAACAGTGTTAATTACTGGTGGCACTGGGTCATTTGGTAAAAAATTTATAGAAACTATTTTAGCGCGCTACCCAGATGTAAAAAAAATAATCATCTATTCGCGTGATGAATTAAAGCAGTCTGTAATAAAACAAAAATACCCAGCATACGATTACCCGCAATTACGTTTTTTTATTGGTGATGTTCGCGATAAAGAGCGTTTAACGCAAGCGTGTGAAGGTGTTGATGTAATAATTCACGCAGCCGCTATTAAGCAGGTTGATACCGCTGAATACAATCCAACAGAATGTATTCGTACGAATATAGATGGTGCTGAAAATGTTATTCATGCTGCACTAGCATGTGGTGTAAAAGATGTTGTTGCACTATCGACAGACAAAGCATGTGCACCAATTAACTTATACGGTGCCACTAAACTTGCATCAGATAAATTATTTGCTGCTGCTAACAATATTCGCGGCTCTAAAGATATTAAATTTAGCGTTGTTCGTTATGGTAATGTAATGGGCTCTCGCGGCTCTGTTATTCCTTTCTTTTTAGAAAAACGAAAAGAAGGTATTTTACCAATCACACACAATGAAATGACTCGCTTTAACATATCGCTTCAAGATGGCGTTAATTTAGTTATGTTTGCCTTGGGCAACCATCTAGGTGGTGAGATATTTATCCCTAAAATCCCATCATACAAAATTTTAGACATTGCAGAAGCCGTAGCACCTGAATGTGAGACGCGTGATGTAGGTATTCGCCCAGGTGAAAAACTACATGAAGAAATGATTACAGATACGGACTCGTTAAATACGATTGATTTGGGTCCATACTACGCAATTTTACCTTCTGTATCGTATACATACACCGAAGAAGAATACCTCGCTCACCATAAAGCTGAAAAAGTACCATTTGGCTTTAAATACAACTCAGGAACAAATACTGAGTGGGAAACAATTGAAGGCTTGCGTGAGCTTATTGTTGAACATGTTGACCCATCGTTTGAAGTATAGAGATAACTAAATGATACCGTATGGAAAGCAAGATATAACTCAAGCAGATATTGATGCAGTGGTTAATGTTCTAAAGTCGGATTTTTTGACGCAAGGGCCGCAAGTCCCTGCGTTTGAAAGAGCACTGATGGATTCAACCGGCGCCAATCATGCCTTGGCTGTTAATAGTGCAACGTCAGCTTTACATATTGCTTGTTTAGCGCTTGAGCTAGGGGCTGGTGATAGATTATGGACAACACCAGTCACTTTTGTAGCCTCAGCTAATTGTGGTTTGTATTGTGGCGCATCAGTAGACTTTGTTGATATAGATCCCGCAACTTATAATCTTTGCTCTGTAGCATTAAAAGAAAAGCTTATCCGCGCTAAAAAAGAAGGTGTTTTGCCTAAAGTTTTGGTTGCAGTGCATTTATGTGGTCAGCCATGTGACATGAAAGCAATCCATGCGTTATCAATAGAGTATGGCTTTAAAGTCATTGAAGATGCTTCACATGCAATAGGTGGACGTTATTTAGAACAACCAATTGGATCATGTGAATACAGCGATATTACCGTGTTTAGCTTTCACCCTGTTAAAATTGTTACCACCGCAGAAGGTGGTGCGGCATTAACGAATAGTAAAGCACTTGCAGACAAAATGGCACTTTATCGAAGCCATGGAATAACACGTGACGAAGCATTAATGGAAAATGCATCGCATGGTGGTTGGTACTATGAGCAAGTGGGTTTGGGTTTTAACTACCGCATGACGGAGCTGCAAGCTGCACTCGGTGTATCGCAAATGAGCCGGTTAAGTGAGTTCGTTACTGCACGTCATGAATTAGCAGTACGTTATTATGACAAGCTAGCTATTTTACCGATTATACTGCCTTATCAGTTACCTAATACTTATTCTGGCTTACATTTATATGTTATTCGTCTAAACCTAAATGAAATTAGCAAAACGCATAAAGAAGTGTTTGACGAGCTAAGAGAAAACGGTATTGGTGTAAACCTGCATTATATTCCTGTGCACCTACAGCCTTATTACCAAAAAATGGGCTTTAAACAAGGTGACTTTCCAAATGCAGAAAGTTATTACAGCAATGCTATTTCATTACCGATGTTTCATGGTATGACTCATGAGCAGCAAGACGAAGTTATCAGTAAGCTAACACAAATATTAGAAGCCTAATCATGAATATAGCAATCATCCCTGCACGTGGTGGAAGTAAGCGGATACCTCGCAAAAATATCAAAGAGTTTCACGGTAAGCCAATGATTGCTTATTCGATTGAGGCGGCTTTAAAGAGTAATTGTTTTGATAAAGTAATTGTCTCTACAGATGATGCTGAAATAGCAGATATTGCTATACAATATGGGGCAGAAGTACCATTTATGCGCCCTGCTAATATTGCGGATGATTATGCAACCACGCTTGATGTAATAAAGCATGCTGTTGAGTATACCGAGTTACAGGAATGGGGCGTTGAAAATGTATGTTGTATATATGCAACCGCTCCTTTTTTAATACCTGAGTTTATCCAGCGCGGATTTATAGAGCTGACATCGAGTAATGTAGATTACGCCTTCAGTGCAACAAGTTTTCCTTTTCCAATTCAAAGAGCTTTAAAGCTTAATGATAAACAATGCGTTGAAATGTTTCAGCCAGAGCATTTAAATACTCGTTCGCAAGATCTCGAAGAAGCATATCATGATGCTGGACAGTTTTATTGGGGTACTGCCAAGGCATTTATAGCAAAAAAAGCTATTTTTGGAACAAGATCGAAGGCTGTTTTGCTACCACGTAAACGAGTACAAGACATAGATACACCTGAAGATTGGGAATTGGCAGAAGCTTTGTACCGAGCAATTGAATGCTAAAGGTCGTAATTAGGGCTGATGCCTCTTCTCATATAGGCAGCGGTCATATCATGCGTTGCTTAGTATTGGCTGATAGGCTTAAACTAGATGGTCACGACGTTTTATTTGCTACCCGCCCGCAGAGCGGTGATTTAGTCACATATATAAAGCAGCGTGGTTTTTCTATTTATGAATTACAGCAACCAGCAGATTGGTTAGCACCAATCTCGACTGCGGATTATGCAGCGTGGTTGCAAGTCACTGAGTATGATGATGCCCAAGAATTCGCTTCTGCGTTTGATAGCCCTGATTTAGTCATTACAGATCACTATGGTATTGGTGCACAGTGGCATGAGTTAGTAAAAAAAGCGTATAACTGTAAAATTATTGCAATTGATGATTTAGTAAGAGAGCACTCTGCAGACTTAATAATAGATCAAACATTGCTTAGAGAGCCAAGCGAATATCATTTATTAAACTCTAAGGCCACCGTCTTAACAGGCACGCAATATGCAATTATAAATACTCACTTTTCGCATCGACATTCATCACAATTGATAGCTTTGAATACATTATCGAATACACCGCGTTTATTATTATCTATGGGGGGGGTAGATACCCCTAATGCGACATTGCATGTACTTAATGTTTTAAAGAAAAGCGTTAACCCGCCAATAACGACTGTCTTGCTTAGCCCAAAAGCACCTCACTACAAAAGTGTTACAGAGTTTGCTATGAAGCATAGCGCGTGGTTGACTCACATTGATTTTGTAGATGACATGGCTACTCTCATGTGTGAGCATGATATTGCCATTGGCGCGCCAGGCTCAACGTCATGGGAGCGTGCTTGTGTCGGGTTACCGAGTATTGTTATTGCACTAGCTGATAACCAGCAAACTATTTGTAAAAATTTAGAAACTGTTGGTGCTGCAATTAGCATTGAGTTAGAGGCGATTAGTAAAAATTTAATGAAGGCCTATGAGCAGTTAATTACAGACTATTCAAAAATGCGAACAATAAACCTGCAGTTATGTGATGGGCAAGGTGTTAAGCGAATAATGAAGCATATTACTCAATTATTTAATGGTTCACTAACCCTAAGGTTAGCGACAAAGCTTGATATTGAACAGGTGTACGCTTGGCAATGTAAACCCGAAACACGTCGTTATGCACTTAATAAAGACGTTCCGAGTTTGACTGAGCATCGGGCTTGGATGACTAAAAAACTAACAAGTAAAAATGACTACTTTTATATCATTGAGTTAACCAATAGCACAGATGAAAAAACGACTCCTGTAGGCGTGGTCAGGTTAGATATGACAGGCGTAAATACGTATACCATCTCCATCTTTATAGCACCAGAGCACTTTGGTAAAGGGGTTGCGAAACTCGTTTTAAAACAAGTAGATATATTACATCCTACAAAAATTATACATGCTGTTGTACTAAAAGAAAATACAGCATCACAAGCTTTGTTTAGCCGAGCCGGCTACAAACGAATTAATGAAGAGCAATTTACTCGACAACCTGTGGAGTGAGGGATTTATGAATAAATTTATTACTATCGACAACAGAAAAATTGGCCCTGACTATGCGCCATATATCATTGCTGAAATGTCAGCGAATCATAACGGTGATATCGAAAATGCCTACAAAATAATGGAAATGGCCAAAGAGTGTGGTGCAGATGCAATGAAGCTGCAAACTTATCGCCCTGATACCATAACAATGAAAAGTGATAACCCTGAATTTTTAATTAAAGGTGGGTTGTGGGATGGTAAAACACTGTATGACTTATATGAAGAAGCGCACATGCCGTGGGAATGGCATAAACCGTTATTTGAAAAAGCTAAAGAGTTAGGTATCACTATTTTTAGCTCGCCGTTTGACTTTACTGCCGTTGATTTACTCGAAGAGCTTGGTGCTCCTGCGTACAAAATAGCGTCATTTGAAGCCATCGATTTACCATTAATCGAGTATGTTGCGAAGACTGGTAAGCCAATGATTATCTCAACGGGTATGGCGAACGAAGAAGAAATACTTGAAGCAGTAGAAACAGCAAAAAATGCAGGGTGTAAAGAGCTTGTTGTACTGCACTGTGTAAGTGGTTACCCAGCGCCATCAGGCGATTATAATTTGGCGACTGTTGCAGATATGGCCACACGCTTTGATGTATTAACGGGTCTATCAGACCATACTATTGATAATACGACGGCTATTACATCAGTGGCGTTAGGCGCATGCTTAATAGAAAAGCATGTAACGCTTAATAGAAATGGTGGTGGACCGGATGATAGTTTCTCACTAGAAAAGCCAGAATTATTACAGTTGTGTAGAGATTCTAAAATAGCATGGGAAGCTGTTGGTAAAGTAAATTACGAGCGAAAAGAGAGTGAAAAAGGCAATGCAATATTTAGGCGCTCACTCTATGTGGTAAAAGATATTGCTGAAGGTGAGTTATTTACGCATGAAAATGTAAAGAGTATCCGGCCCGGTTATGGCTTAGCACCTAAGCATCTATATGACGTGTTAGGTAAAAAGGCTAGCTCAAGTATTGTTTCAGGAAGCGCTCTTTCGTATGAGCTTATTAAGTGAAATATTATTTATTAATGTTGTCATAATAAAATGAATATAATAAAAACCTTTAAATTGATAAAAGCTTCTTTATCTAAAGAAGATGAATGTGTTTTATCATATTTCTTTGGAACGCAGCTAGATAATATCGATAGTTTTAAAAGATTGAAATCTAATTACCCAGGAGTAATCCTCCAAATATGTTTATATTTTTATACCCTTTTTAAATCAGTTCGCTTAGGTAAAGATAATTTGAGTCGTACTAAAGAAGTATTGGTATTTGCTGCGACTAAAAATCAATATAACAGCTTGAATTCAACTTTGAACGGATTAAATAAGTTGGGTATTGGGTATAATCTAATTACTTCGGAAGTAGTCGACGATAAAAGTAGTCACTTCTCAATAAGTGTATTAGATTTTTTAATCAGTTTGTGTACGTGTATTCTGAACTCGCCAAAGTTGTATTTTAAGCTAAAAAAAGCTAATAAAAATTTTGAAAAAAAATATTTCTTTTCTGCACTTTGTCAAAGTTACACTTTTTTACCGTACTTTATTAGAACTTTATATAGGCTATCCTCTAACGGAAGTTTAAAGTTAGTTGTAATGTCAAATGATCATAATAGTGCCAATAGATGCTTACGCCTAGTATGTGAAATGTTAAAAATAAAAACACTTTACATGCAACATGCGTCTGTTTCTAAATTATTTCCACCCCTCCAGTTTGATTATGCATTGCTCGATGGTGAAATAGCACACGAAACTTATAAAAGTTGTGCTGGAAATTTGCCTGGCATATCTACATTACCCGTTAATATATTTTTAAGTGGTCAAAAAAAAATCATAAACATAAAAAAAGAAAGAGCAGTCGATTTTGATATTGGAATTGCAGTCAATATGTTAGACAAGTTTGATTACTTAAAAGTATTAATTGAAAAATTAAAAGGTAGTGGGAAAAGGGTACTTATAAGAACGCATCCTTCTCAACCTACTTCTTTCTTGGAGGAATTGAGATTGATCCTTACTGAAAATCAAGTTCAATGGTGTGACCCAAGGAAGGATAGCTTAAGGTCCTTTTTTACCTCAATAAATTGCTTAATTTCTGCTAACTCTAGTATTCACTTGGAAGCCGCTTTGGCTGGAAAAGCGACTTTATACTATGAATTTTCTTCTGATGCTGAAATATCTGATTATTATGGGTATCTAAAAAATGGATTAGTATATGCCCTGAATATAGATAATATAGAACAGTCCATTAATGAAGGGGTTACTTACTGTTCTGGTGCAGAACGTAGTAAGGCAGTAAAAAAATATAGCGCAACGTATATGACAAAATGGGAAAATAAAGAAGGTGATCTTTCTGCCAGGTTGATAGGAAATATATTAAAAGAGAGAAGCTTTGAAGATTTTTTTGAATTATCAGAATCGAACTATCACACACTTTATGAACTCAAATAATTATGAGTAGTTTTATTAAAAGTAGCTCTATCTATGTACTAAGCTCTATTGTGAGTGCCGCTATTCCTTTTATTTTACTCCCTATATTAACAAGGTATTTGAATCCAGCTGAATATGGACAAATAGCAATGTTTTCTATATTCACAACTGCTTTAGCTGCTTTAATTGGTTTGAGTGTTCAAGGCGCTGCAAATAGGCGTTTCTTTGACGAGAAAATCACAGAGTTTGAGCTTGCAAGATTTAACGGTAATTGCTTTTTTATTCTATTGTTTAGTACCTGTTTTTCAGTGTTTTTTTTGCTTTTGCTAGGGCCTTATTTAGCTGGGTACTTAGGTATACCGCTAACTTGGATTTACCTGGGGGTTTTAAGTGTATTCTTCAGTTTTATCTTAAATATACGCTTAGGACAGTGGCAAATTAGAGGGAAAGCCAAGTCATACGGTGCTCTACAAATAGCAAATGCAGTAGTAGTTTTAGTATTTAGTTTATTATTTGTTGTTTTATTAAAGCTAGGACCAAGCGGTCGTATCTATGGAATTGTTATAACAAGTTTAATAATAGGGGCTTTATCTTATTTTACACTTCGTAAAGAAAAACTTGTTCTATTTAAATACAGCAGAGAAGATATTAATTATGCATTATCATTTGGAGTGCCGTTAATTCCTCATGTATTAGGAGGTTTTTTATTATTATCGGTAGATAGGCTTGTAATTAATAAGGAGCTAGGTTTAGAGATGACTGGTATCTACATGGTTGCCCTTAATTTAGGGGGGGCTTTAAATATTGTGTTCACTAGCATTAATAAGGCTTATGTACCGTGGCTATTTGGGCAACTAAAACAAGATAGTCCAAATAATAAACTATCAATTGTGAAAAAAACCTATGGATACTTTATTGTTTTAATATTTATGGCATTACTATCTTTTTTAATTGCCCCACCACTATTAAAGCTAATAGTAGGTGAAAGGTTTCATCAGGCGGCAGAGGTTCTCCCTATTATAATAACAGGGCAGATATTTTTAGGTATGTATTTTATGGTTACAAATTACATTTTTTATATTAAAAAAACTAAATACTTAGCGTATGTGACAATTACATCAGGTGCAATAAATATAGGTTTATTATTAATATTAGTTCCAATTTATGGAATTGTTGGTGCCGCACTTGCCTTTTTAATTGCTAATTTTTGGCAGTTTAGCTGCACATGGGCTGTAAGTGCAAAATTATATAAAATGCCTTGGGGATTGAGGGAGCTAAGATGAAAACCTTATTAAACTTTCTACGAAAAGTGAAACGTCAACTTGGAAAAAAATACCATACAAAACAGGCCATTAAAAATATATCTTACTTTGGTACGTTACCAAATATTAACTATAAAAGTAGTTTTAATGGAAATACGTACTTAGGGAATAACTGCCATTTTAACGGTATGCAAATTTCGGGTGGGGGTAGAGTTACAATAGGTGATAACTTTCACTCAGGGTCGTCGTGCATGATGATAGCTCAAAACCATAATATTAATGGTGGAGCCCTACCTTATGACAATACTTATATTTTAAAGGATATTGAAATAGGCGATAACGTTTGGCTAGGAAACCGAGTTATTATTTTAGGTGGTGTTAAAATTGGTGAAGGGGCTGTAATACAGGCTGGTAGTGTGGTTGTATCTGATATTCCTGCGCTCGCTATTGCAGGCGGACACCCTGCTGTTGTTTTTAGTCATAGAGATTCTGAGCATTACTTTAGGCTTAAAAACGAAGAGAAGTTTAATTAGAGTATTATTTGGCTTAATTATTTAACCATTGCTAATGAGTACTCAGATATTAAGTAGTTTAATAATACCTTATTACTAAATGTATATTTAAATTACTAGTCGATTATTCATTATCGTTATTGGTAATAAAGCCACGAAATTAATAAAAAGGTATAGATATAGTGTTGGCAGAAATAAGATCATTATGGATCGGTGGATCTTTATCTAGGTTAGAGAGAGTGTGTTTAACGTCTTTTTTGCGCGCAGGGCATAAAGTATACTTATATACTTATGATGAAGTGCTAAACATACCTGAAGGTGTGGAAGTGCTAGACGCTAATTTAATACTCCCTAGAGATAAAATATTCACTTATGGAGCAGTCACAGGCAAGGGGAAAGGAAGTTACGCAGGTTTTGCGAATCATTTTAGATATGAAATGCTTTTAAAGTGTAGTAATACCTATTGGGTTGATATGGACGTTATCTGCCTCTCTCCATTTTACATTGAGAACGAGCTCGATTTTGGCTTTGAGAATGATACTTATATAAACAATGCCGTAATTGGAACTCTGGAATCCGGTAACAAGCTATTTTCTAATTTAAGTGACTACTGTAATAATCCATTTCAATTTACTAAGTGGGATACTTATAAGTTCTTAATCAGAAAGCTTATAGGGAGGACATGGGGAAGAGGGGATTTTTCATATCTACCGTGGGGAATTACCGGCCCAAAAGCACTTACAGGCTTTGTGAAAAAAGACAGTTTACTTAATTTTGCTGCACCAATCCAAAAATATTATCCAATTTCATCCGCTGATTGGAAGCATATATTTTTTGCTAGTGACGAGTGTATTAATCTGGATGGGGCTCAAGCCGTACATTTATGGAATGAACAATTGAGAAGAGATGGTTTAGATAAAAATTCAGTTTTTGATAAAGACTCTTTATATGAAAAATTGATCTTAGATTTAAAACTCGATGAATAGTGACTTCTTGTAAATGATTTATCTAGTTCTTATTGCTGTTGTTGTTTTGTTTTCATATTCATCTATAGCAAAAAAAGATTATAGTTTTCTAGGGTACTTTTTAGTTCTTATACTAGCTCTGTTTGCTGGTTTAAGACATGAGGTTGGTGCGAAGCCTGATTGGGAAGTGTACCATCAGGTGTTTTATGATGCGCCTGAATATCTATCTAACTTATTTAATTACTTTTCAGATAATAATCGCTTAGAAAAAGGTTACTTAACTTATAATTTTATTATTCATTATTTTGTTGAAGACTTTAATTTTTTTCTGGTGGTCACTGCATTATTTACAATTGGATTAACATATAAAAGTGTATCTATTTATACACCAATGACCATTTTTGCATTACTACTATACATGCGATATGGTTATTTTCAGTTTAATATGATGTTTTTAAGGCAAGGTATTGCTGTAGCAATATTTTTATATTCCATACGGTACATTAAAAGTAGGAATATTTATGGTTACTTTTTATTAAATATAATAGGAATCACGTTTCATGTTAGTTTAATTACTGTATTACCTTTGTACTTTTTTGTACACAAAAAATTTAGTCCCCGCGTATTTTTGTTGATCTTAGCGAGTTCTATATTTTTACAGGCTATCAATATAATTAAATTACTAGCTGACGCCTTGCCAAGTTCGAATATTATTCTTTATGCTTTTAAATCATATGTTTCCTCAGGAGAACCAAAGCCATTTTCTTTCTCATTTATAGAAAAACCCTTAATGTTCTTTATTTTATTATATTATTACAAAAGGTTAGAAAGAAGGTTTGAATATTACAACTTATTTTTCAACCTGAGTTTTATTGGACTTATTTTAAGTATTTTGTTTTTACAGTTTGAGGATTTAAGTGACCGATTCGTTATTATTTTCAACATAACGAACATAGTTCTTTTGACTTATTTGATGCGTATATTTAAGGGAGGTGGTAAGCTTGTTTATTTGTTTATAGTATCGTTGATTGTTGTTTTTTTTGTTTACAAAATAACAAATGCAGAACAATACATACCTTATAATATATTGGGTAAAATTTATTTTTAATCACAAGGCTTCCATGTTAACAATAGGCATATCAACTGTCGCTTCTTCTTTGAGTGAGTTGATTATATATATACAGGGTAATATTAAAAAAATTGATCCTAGTATTGATTTTTTAATTTGTTCTCAAAGAGAATCAGAGAATGTGGCTATAGTTATCTCTGAAAGAATAAAAGTATTAAAAACAAATGAGTCAGGGCTAAGCCGCAGCCGAAATACACTGCTTAAAGAAAATAAGAATAAATGGTTATGGATTCAAGATGATGACATCAAAATAGAATTTGAAGCTCTACAGAAACTTTTGGAAACACTTTCAAAATCAAGTGACGATCTTGTTTTTATTAAAGTTAAATCATTAGAAAATAAAAATGAATTTTATAAAAATTATACTTTTCATAAAACTCATCGATTAACCAATTCGTTAAAAATATCTTCAATTGAAATAGTCGTAAGGCGTGAATTTGTAAACGATAACAATATTAAATTTGATACAAATTTGGGCTTGGGTACAGATCTTCCTTGCGGCGAAGAAAATAAGTTTGTATTAAATTTATTTCAGTCCAATGCAAAGGTAAGATATCTAGATTTAGCTACATGTTTTCATACCACGGTACTTGAAGGTAGAGAGATTGATCAGCTAGGACGCTTTTCTGCACGCGGTTATTTATTACGTTTTTACCCATTTTATATTAGCTTTCCTCTAATGATCAGATGGGCAATATACATTCCTGCTGAGTTGTCTTTTTATAGAAAGATAATACTAATGTTAAGAACTTATTTTAAAAGGTGATTTTAAGTATTATATAACCATGAGAATTTTTAACTCAAGTTTATTCCCATGTATAATTAATCACTTATGTAATTAAATTTTTGATACCATTAAGTTCTGGCTTTGATCAAATTAATGTCAAACCTATCAGTTCAAATCTATAAACAGGATAACTAATGAAAATCCTATATCTACATCAATACTTTGCTACGCCTGAGTCAAATGCTGGAACGCGATCTTATGAAATGGCTAAGCGACTAGTTAAAAGTGGTCATGATGTTACATTTATTACTAGCTCGGCTTATTTTTCAGAAAACTATAATCTAAACCATGGTTGGAACCTTATAGATATTGAAGGTATAAAACTACACGTTCTACATCTAGCATATTCAAATAAAGATAGTTTTTTTAAGCGAATTTTAAAATTTATTAGATTTTCAGTAAGCTCAACAGTTAAATCTTTTTCTATCAAAGCCGATGTGGTTTTTGCAACAAGTACACCCTTAACTATTGCAATACCCGGTGTGATTTACTCTAAGTGCAAAAAAAGGCCTCTAGTATTTGAGGTGCGTGATCTTTGGCCAGAATTGCCTGTGGCTGCTGGTGTGATAAAAAATAAATTAATAATAAAATTTGCAACATGGTTAGAAAAATATACCTATAAAAATTCAACTAGATTGATTGGTCTTTCACCAGGCATGTGTGATGGAATAATAAAGCATGGAATTTCACCTGACAAAGTAACCCTTGCTACAAATAGTTGTGATACGAGTTTGTTTGATGTTAGTGAAGATGTTGGCATCGATTATTTAAAATCTAATTTAAGTTTTGTTAATGGTAGAAAACTTGTTGTATATACGGGTACATTCGGTCTAATTAATAATGTGAGCTATATTGTGGGCTTGGCAAAAGCTGCGCAGAACTCTAATCCAAATTTATGTTTTGTTGCAATTGGTGACGGGATGGAAAAAGAGAAGATAATAAGCGAAGCAAGAGCGCTAGGTGTTTACAATAAAAACCTATACTTTCTTGACCCAGTACCAAAAACAGAAATAGTTCGTTTATTATCTGCCGCAGACTTATCTTTGTCATTATTCGGTCCAGTAAAAGAGATGTGGCATAATTCTGCAAATAAGCTGTTTGATGCACTAGCTTCAAAAACGCCCATCGCAATTAATTACGGTGGTTGGCAAAAAGACTTCATTAAAGAACACAAATGTGGCTTAGTTTTAGAGGCGGATGATTACAAGGCATCTAGTATGCTTATTAGTGACTTTCTTGACAGTAAATCTGATTACGAAGCAGCCGTGAATAGCTGTAAAACACTAGCTTATGAACATTTTTCTAGAGACATGATGGCTACAAGAGTCGAAAAAACGCTACAGGATGCTATTAATGATTAAGTATCTTTTTGACTTAACGGTTTCAATAATTGTATTTTTGATTTTACTTCCAGTTATATTACTGGTTGCTGCGTTAATCAGGATCAAATTGGGCTCACCTATTTTGTTTACGCAAGACCGCCCTGGCTTAAACGGTAAAGTGTTTAAAATGATGAAGTTTAGAAGCATGCTCGATGCCAAAGATAAGCACGGTAACTTGCTTCCGGATAACGAAAGAATGACTAAATTTGGTGCTTTTCTACGTTCTACCAGTTTAGACGAGCTACCTGGCTTGTTTAATGTTATTAAAGGCGACATGAGCTTAGTTGGGCCAAGGCCACTACTAGTACAGTATTTACCGCTGTATAACTCAGAACAAGCTAAACGCCATAATGTAAGACCTGGTATAACAGGTTGGGCACAAGTAAATGGTCGTAATGCAATTGGCTGGGATGAAAAGTTTAAGCTTGATGTATGGTATGTAGAAAATAAAAGTTTCCTCCTCGATATAAAAATATTACTGTTAACAGTAAAAAAAGTTTTTGTAAGAGAGGGCATCAGTGCAGATGGGCACGTAACTATTGAGCCTTTTAAAGGTTCTAATAATGACTAAGCCAGCTTTAAAAACGCTGGCTATTTTAGGAGCTAGCGGCCACGGTAAAATAATAGCTGATATTGCGGAGCAGCTAGGCTTTAGTGTTAGCTTTTATGATGATGCTTATCCTAATAAAAAAAATATAGAACATTGGTCTGTTGTAGGTACATTTTCAGATTTGCTGAATGTACCTAGTAACAACATGAATGTTGCTGTTGCTATAGGTCACAATAATACTCGAGAAGAAAAAATAAAAACGTTAGCCAAAAATGGCTACACACTTCCAATCCTAATACACCCAAGTGCAATTATAAGTAAATATGCTCAAATAGATTCTGGGTCTGTTATAGCTGCCAACGCTATTATTAACGCTTTCGCAGTAATAGGCCGTGGCTGTATAATTAATACCTCAGCTATAATTGAGCATGATTGTAAAATAGGTGACTTTACCCATATTTGTCCTGGTACTTCGTTAGCTGGCGGAGTTTACGTTGGGCGAAGTAGTTGGGTAGGTATTGGAAGTAAAGTAAAACAACTTATTAATATTGGCGATAATACATTAATTGGTGCAGGTAGTTTGGTTGTTAAAGATATACCATCAGGTGTAATTGCTTATGGCTCTCCCTGCATTAAAGTTTCAGAAAATAGTTAAGCCTTTTAAATCTTATAGGAATTTCATGTTAAATACCCCATTTTCCCCATGGCCTAGCTTTACACAAGAAGAAGCCGATGCAGTTAGCCGTGTTATTTTATCTAATAAAGTAAATTATTGGACGGGTACTGAAGGCCGTGAATTTGAAAAAGAATTTGCAAGCTGGGCTGACAGCAAATACGCAATAGCGTTAGGTAATGGCACATTAGCACTTGATCTTGCACTCAAGGCATTAAACATCGGCGCTGGTGATGAAGTAATAACTACACCACGCACCTTTTTAGCATCTGCTTCAAGTATTGTTACATCAGGAGCAGCACCTGTATTTGCAGATGTCGATCTGAATAGCCAAGCTATTACCGCCGAATCTATAAAAGCAGTACTTACATCAAAAACTAAAGCAGTTATTGTTGTTCATTTAGCAGGTATGCCAGCGGAAATGGATGAAATAATGGCGCTCAGCAAAGAACATGGTTTTTATGTAATTGAAGACTGTGCACAAGCGCATGGTGCTAAATATAAAGGTCGTTCTGTTGGAAGCATTGGTCACATAGGTGCATGGAGTTTCTGCCAAGATAAAATAATGACCACAGGTGGCGAGGGCGGCATGGTAACGACTAACTCAAAAGAGTTATGGTCAAGCATGTGGAGCTATAAAGACCACGGGAAAAGCTTTGATGCTATTTATAATAGAGAGCATCCACCAGGTTTTAGATGGCTACATGAGAGCTTTGGCACTAATTGGCGTATGACCGAAATGCAAGCTACTATAGGTCGTATTCAGCTAAAGCGTATGGCTGATTGGACCGCAAAACGCCAAGCATATAGTACATTGCTCGATAGTGCAGCAGAGAATTTCGAGTGTATAAGATTAGTTAATGTACCAGAACATATCGAACATGCTCAATATAAGCACTATATGTTTATAAAACCAGAATGTTTGGCTCATGATTGGGATCGCGACCGTATAGTAAACGAAATTACGGAACGTGGTGTACCGTGTCTCCAAGGTAGTTGTGCAGAGGTTTATCTTGAAAAAGCATTTGATGATACCCCTTGGAGACCTAAAAAACGTTTACCTAATGCAGTACTATTAGGAGAAACGTCAATTATGTTTTTGGTCCATCCAACTTTGACTGAAAGCGAAATAGGTAAAACAGCTCAAATAATCAACGAAGTGCTTGTTTTAGCTTCTTTAAAATAAAAACATATACCTAACGATAACGTTTACTAACAAAAAATAACCAAATACATAAAGACTATATAAATATTTACATATAGTCTTTATTTATTAAGTGCAATAGTTGTTCATCTTGTAGTAAAATTGTAATCAATAGAATAGTAGTCTTACTGCTAGCTTCAGGGAAATGTATTGTGTCTTTAAAATTTTTAGTTAATTTACCTCGTCCTCAAAAAAGAATTATTTCTCTCCTCATCGATAGCGTATTTATAATTGTTGCTTTTTGGCTGGCTTTTTTATTAAGGCTAGACAGCACCGTCGTTTTAAAAAATACACATACTTGGATTTTATTATCAGCATTATTGCCGCTTAGCTTATTAAGCTTTGTAAAGCTTGGGCTCTACAGAGCTGTGCTGCGCTATATGAACACACAGGCTATGTGGGCCATTATTGCCGGTGTTGTACTTTCGACTGTTTATTTAACTATTTTATCTTTTTTTCTTAGTGCGCCAGTACCACGCACCGTTCCTTTTATTTATGCCAGCTTTTGTATTTTATTTGTTGGTGGTGCAAGGCTAACCGTGCGAGCTGTAGTTGGCCAAATAACTATGCGCCGCAAAGAAGGCGTAATTATTTATGGGGCTGGTTCTGCTGGCCGCCAATTAGCAACTGCCTTAGCAAATGGCCCTGAATACTCACCAGTCGCATTTATAGACGACGACCCTAAAAAGCATTTATCGTTAATTCAAGGTATTTGTGTGCATGCACCGTCGCAAATTGCTGAAATTGCAAAGCAAAAGTGTGCAAATAAAATATTATTGGCACTACCAAGTACATCTCGCAGTCGTCGAAAAGAAGTACTTAACGCAATAGAAAAATTTAAATTACAAGTTATGACTGTTCCCGGTATGGCAGATATTGTTGCAGGAACAACTAATCTTGATGAAGTAAAAGATGTTGAAATTGACGACCTGCTAGGCCGCGATTCAGTTCAACCTCGCCAAGATTTAATGTCGGCAAATATAGCCGNTGGTTACAGGTGCCGGCGGCTCTATAGGTTCTGAGCTTTGTAGGCAAATAGTAAAAAATAGTCCGACTAAATTAGTGTTATTCGAACTTTCTGAGTTCGCGCTTTACGCAATTGAAAAAGAGCTATCAGAGTTTTGTGCAAAAAATGACTTAAATATTGAAATACTACCAATACTGGGCTCTATTCAAAATAAAAAATTAGTTGAGTCAACATTTTCTACTTTTAGTGTTCAAACTGTTTACCATGCAGCAGCGTATAAGCATGTACCTTTAGTTGAACACAATGTTGTAGAAGGCGTACGTAATAATGTTTACGGCACGTATAACTTAGCAACTGCGGCCATATATACAAAGGTAGAAACTTTTGTTCTTATATCAACAGATAAAGCAGTACGCCCAACAAATATAATGGGTACTACTAAGCGCATGGCTGAATTAGTATTGCAAGGGCTATCTGAAATCCAAGACACAACACGTTTTACCATGGTTCGATTTGGTAATGTTTTAGGATCGTCAGGATCTGTTGTACCCCTGTTTAGAAAGCAAATTAAAGCAGGTGGTCCAATAACACTAACTCACCAAGACATAACCCGCTACTTTATGACAATTCCAGAAGCAGCTCAGCTAGTTATTCAAGCCGGCGCAATGGGTGTGGGAAGTGACGTGTTTGTACTCGATATGGGTGAGCCTGTTAAAATTAAAGATTTAGCTATTAAAATGGTTCACTTGTCAGGGCTTGAAGTTAAACACGCAAAACGACCAAATGGCGATATAGAAATACAATGCACAGGTTTACGCCCGGGTGAAAAGCTTTTTGAAGAGCTCCTTATAGGAGACAACGTTATTGGCACCGACCATCCAAGAATCCTAAGTGCACAAGAAATTAAAATGCCATGGAGTGAACTGTCTCCATTTTTAGATAAGCTTAAATTAGCCTGTGACGAAACCGATCACCAAGAAATACGTAGATTACTTTTAACCGCACCTACTGCTTTTTCACCAACTGACGGTATTTGTGATTTAAACTGGAAACAAAAATTTAATAATCAAACGAATGTTACAGTTTTACCAAACGTAAGTGGCTCCTAAAGCGAATAGATTTCAATAGTTTGATGTTTTTAGGGAATGAAATGCCTACGTGGATTACCCCTCGGTGTATGGTGACCATGCAAGCGTCTTGCTTGCTGGCGCACTAAAAGCGCAGCTTTACGTATTTATTAACTTGCGTGAGCAAGCTTCACGCCTACGTGGATTTTTCATCCTCGGTATAGTGACCATGTAGGCGCCTTGCTTGCTGGCGCATTAAAAGCGCAGCTTTACGTATTTATTAAATTGCGCGAGCAAGCTTCACGCCTACGTGGATTTTTCATCCTCGGTCTAGGTGAATATGTAGGCGCCTTGCTTGTTGGCGCACTAAAAGCGCTGCTTTTATATATTTATTAACTTGCGTGAGCAAGCTTCACGCCTACGCGAATTTTTCATCCTCGGTGTAGTGACCATGTAGGCGTCTTGCTTGCTGGCGCACTAAAACCACCGCTTTTACGTATTTATCAAATTGCGTGAGCAAGCTTCACGCCTACGCGAATTTTTCATCCTCGGTGTAGTGATCATGTAGGCGTCTTGCTTGCTGGCGCACTAAAAGCGCAGCTTTTACGTATTCATCAAATTGCGTGAGCAAGCTTCACGCCTACGTGGATTATTATCCTCGGTGTATGTAACCATGTAGGCGCCTTGCTTGCTGGCGCACTAAAAGCGCAGCTTTTACGTATTTATTAACTTGTGTGAGCAAGCTTCACGCCTACGTGGATTTTTATCCTCGGTGTATGTAACCATGTAGGCGCCTTGCTTGCTGGCGCACTAAAAGCGCAGCTTTTACGTATTCATCAAATTGCGTGAGCGAGCTTCACGCCTACGCGAATTTTACCCTCGATGTATGGTGACCATGTAGGCGCCTTGCTTACTGGCGCTTTAAAGCCACCTCTTTACAAGTAAACACAATCCCAATATGGGTATTTCTTTATGTTGTCCACTAAGCCAGCACGTAAAGGGTTTGCGACTACATACCTCGCTTGACCTATTAAATCTTCATCATTTCTTATTTTGTGGTCATAGTAATTTGATTGCCATATTCTTCCATGCGTACCGCTATGTTTATTAAGTCTATAAGTTGTAATGTTTTTAAAATTCCTAACTAGATTTGAAAGGTCAAGGCTACTATTTAACTGTAAAATCCAATGTATATGATCAGGCATGATTACGTAGCAGATAGTATTAAGTGAATTGTTTTTTGAAAACTTAATGAGTTCACTCGCAATTAACCTTGCACATAAAAAGTTAGCAAATATTGGCTTACGAAAATCACAACAAATTGTAATAGAGTAATAAGCGTTTACCGAAGTGCAGCGTCCTTTTAAACGTTTACGTGTGTTTGCCATATAATTAATTTCCATTTGAATAAATTAAATAGCGTGACCAAGCTTCACGCCTACGTGGATTTTCATCCTCCAACGTATGTGAGCGCCTTGTTTGCTGGCGCACTAAAAGCGCAGCTTTTACGTATTTATTAAATTGCGATAAAAAGCTTCTCGCCTACGATCTACCTATCTCAACTTCAACATCATTACCTAAAACCTCTTTGTACTTTGCTGCTAACGCGTTTTTTGCATCATCATCGCCATGCACAATTTTTATATGGCTTGGCTTTTTACGCATACCCGTTACAAACTTAATTAATCCGTTTTGATCGGCATGGGCGCTATAGCCACTAATTGTATGAACTTTGGCGTTTATAGTAATGCGAACATCGTTTATAAAAACATAGCCATTACGTGGGCCATATTTTTGAATTTCGCGGCCGAGTGTTTTATTACCTTGGTAACCTACAAACAATACATCGGTGGTTTTGTCATTTAAAAATCGCTCAAGATAATTAACTATTCGGCCCCCTGTGCACATACCGCTTGCCGCTAATATTATGGCTGGTGTTTGCCGCGTACTTAAATAGTTAATAACAGCCATGTGCTCTTTGTGTGAATCAACCGTAGTTAGGTTTTTAAAATCGAGCGGGTGCCTACCGTTTGCAACTTTGCGTTTAGCTTCGCTATCCCATAGGTGTTTAAACTTTTTGTATTGCTCAGTAAAATTGGCTGCCATAGGGGAGTCGAGTATTACGTGAATGTCTCGCCACTTAGACTTTTTAGATGAGCTATGTATGAGTTGCTCAAGCTCGTAAAGCAGCTCTTGTGTGCGGCCAATACTAAAAGCAGGGACTAAAATAACGCCGTTGTCGGCTACTGCGCGTTCAATAATGTTTTTTAGCGTTTGTGTACGCTCTTTACGGCCTTGATGATTTTTATCACCGTAGGTTGATTCAATAACTAGAGTGTCGGCTTTATAAGGCGACTTAGGCGAAGGGAGTAGCGGGGTATACGGTGCGCCTAAATCACCTGAAAATACAACGCGATGTTTGTTGTTATCACTATTTGTAACGTCAATTTCAACGTAGGCAGAACCTAATATATGCCCAGCACGCTGAAATCTCGCCTTAGCTTTATCGGGCGCTTTGCAAGGCAGTTCAAACCACGTTTTATAATCAACAGCAACTATGCGTTTATTTAATAAGCTTAAGCAGGCAGCTATAATTTTAGGGTCGCGGGTTACACCCACTTTTAAAGCGTCTTCAATTACTAAAGGTAATAAACTGGCCGATGCAATACTTGTAAAAATAGGGCCTTTAAAACCGGCTGCTAATAAGTAAGGAATTCGACCAACATGGTCAATATGGCAATGGGTAACAATAAGCGCAGTAACATGAGTAATATTAAACTCTATTGAAAGGTCTGCTTTAGAATCCTCACCCTGAAATAACCCGCAATCAACAAGCACACTTGTTTGCTCGTTAATTACTAGCTCGTGGCACGAACCGGTAACTCCATTAACCGCTCCGTGGTGAAGTATTTGCATGATGGCTCACAGTAATTAGTGTTTTTGTAATGATATTTACAGTAGAAGTTAAATTACAAAGATTCAAGGTAGGCTATAGCCGCAGTGTTTTAATAATAAAGAAAGCATATTTTCTTTATTAAAACTTAATTCCTAAGTTATTTATAATTTAGCTGTCGTAGATCAACGTTCAGGCTAGATTTAACCATATTTATTTACCATACTGTCGATTGCACGCTATGGTCGGTTATCGAGAGATAGAATTAAAGCTGTAATAGTATTGAAGTACTTTAAACAACTATTTGTGGTATTATTTTTAACATTGAAAAAACAAATTATTATAAAACTAGTGATAAATCATGTGTTTTAAGTGCTTTGTCTTGATAATATAGTTGTAATTAGCCATGCATAAATGTAAAGGTTTTGTATACTTATGAGAAGTACATATTCGTTGCGCTTTAACTATACTTTTACACATATGGATACATAATGGATTTTTGGTTTCCCCCCTCAATTACGTTTATTATCTCACTTGTTGCCATAAAAGTGATTAACCCTATAGCTATAAAAACAGGGCTGGTTGACTTCCCAAGCGAACGAAAAACACATAAAGGAAACATTCCTTTAGTTGGCGGAATTGCAATATATTTGGCCGTTTTAATTACCTCAATGCTATTTATAGAACACAGTCAAAACTTAAATATTTATTTAGTTGCATCAGCGTTGGTACTTTTTTTAGGTACTCTTGACGATCGTTACCAATTATCAGTTAAAGTTCGGCTTGTGGCGCAAGTATTAGTTGCCTCGTTAGTTATATTTGGCACAGAAATATACTTACACAGTTTAGGGTTTATTTTAGGTGGTTTTGAGCTAAAACTAGGGATGTTTGGGGTTATACTAACGGTTATTGCCATAATAGCTGGAATAAATGCCATTAACATGATGGATGGCATGGACGGGTTGGTCGGCTTACTTAGTTTAGTGGCATTTACAGCTTTAGCATTTTTATTAAGTCGAGTAACTAATACATGGTATTTACTACCGTTTTTGTTTATTGCTTCCTTACTGGGTTATTTAATATTTAATCTTAAGCTTCACAGTTCAATTACAAAAATATTTATGGGTGACTCGGGTAATATGCTCATAGGCTTAACGCTAGTTTGGCTTATGGTAATAGGGATAGAGTTAGATGCGCCAGCATTAAGACCTGTAACTGCCTTGTATATAATTGCTGTACCTTTAATGGATATGGCAACAGTAATAATGCGAAGAGTCAAATCAGGTGTATCCCCTTTTCAGGCTGACAGACAGCATTTGCATCATATTTTTGAAGCTGCAGGTTACAGTCATCGATTTTCGCTTATTGTTATTTCGTCTGGTGCAAGTATACTTGCCCTACTAGGTTGTTTGGCTGAAGTTTATGCAGTTGCAGAGTGGATAATGCTAGTGTCTTTTTTATTGTTTTTTATGTGTTATTCGGCAATTACTAAACAAGTATGGAAAAAGCTAACGAAAATTTAGCACATCAAGGATTTTATTTTGTTACTTACCAATAGATTAGAAAATAAATAATGAAAAATAATAAAGTTATACTATCACTTCTCCCTTTTCTGTTTTTAACAGGCTGTGCTATGTCACCCCCTGTTCTTCATGCCACACGTGCTCTAATAGACGAACCAATAAAATCTAACAGTGCTAGCGCATTACCCACGTATTTAAGTGATGTATTAGACTCTAAGCCGCAAGGCTATACAGGGCAATACAATAATATTGAGTTTACATTAGGCCTGCATTATACGTCAGCATTGGGTGAAAACTGTAGAGTGGTTTATTTAAAAAGAGCAGAACAATTAGCCGAACAAGAACGTCGAGCTGTGTGTAAAAATACCAACCAGCAATGGGTAGTAACGCCTCAAGTAATTGAAAACAAAAACAACCAAATTAGCTTTGGAGCTTAAGCCCTTTATGAACATGCTAAGCAAAATATTTCAAACATTTTTAATATTAACCTGCTCTACTTTTAGTCTATTTAGCGCTAATGTTACTGCAGCAGAACAAATGTCTTTAAGCCAGCTTGAAAGCGCAGGTACAACTCAAACGCAACTACCTAATGCTGCGTTACAAAATGGAACATATAATAAACAAGGGCGTTCTGGAACATTATTACCAGGCGAAATGTCAGCGGCTGAATTACTACCTACTCCTGAGCTTGGCTTACCACCTCCATATGGTGCAAACTTATTTGCAGGAGGTTACGAAAGTGAGCGCCAAGATGGTTTGAACGACGACTATACAATAGCACCAGGCGACAAAGTTTCTATTTGGCTGTGGGGTGCAATAAATCAATCAGAAGTTATAACGGTTGATAACCAAGGTAATTTATTTATAACTAATGTAGGTCCTGTATACGTAGCAGACGTAAAAGCAAGCCAGCTAAATAGTTACGTAAGCAATAAAATAAAAGAAGTATATAAAAGTAGCGTACAAATATACGTAAACTTACTTACAGCAACGCCAGTGAGTGTTTACATAAGTGGTAGCATTGTTCGTCCTGGGCAATATGCAGGTATAGCCTCCGACAGTATTTTGTACTACTTAAAGCGAGCCGGTGGAATAGACTCTGAGCGAGGCAGTTACCGCTCTATAAAGGTATTACGAGACGATAAAGTAATTCAAAATATTGACCTATACGACTTTATACTAAGTGGTTACCTCCCTAAGTTTAACTTTAAAGACAACGACGTAATTTTAGTTGAGCGCCAAAAGGCAACAGTTGTTGTATCAGGAAGTGTAAGAGCACCATTTAGGTTTGAGTTTAAAGATAATCAAGCAACGGGTGAGCAACTAGCAAAATTTGCCTTGCCACTTGCTAAAGTAAGCCACGTAGGGATAGTGGGCGATCGTAAAACAGGCCCATTTTCGGTTTACTTACCTTACAACGAGTTTAAAAGCTTTACACTTAAAGATGGCGATCGCCTTATTTTTAACGACGATATACGTGCGCAGGTACTCGACATTCAGGTAGCTGGCAGTTATTTAGGGCCTTCGTACTTTGCAGTAAAAAATAACACACGCTTGCACGACTTACTTGCCAATATACAAATAAATAAAGACCTTGCTGACTACAAGTCAATTTATATACAGCGTAAAAGCGTAGCTAAAAAACAAAAAGAGATGATTGACCAAGCGTTAGACCGATTAGAGCGCAGCATATTTACCGCCCCAGCGTCGTCCGACGGAGAAGCTAAAATAAGAGCCGAAGAAGGTAAAATGATTTTAGAGTTTACCGAACGTGCCCGCAAAGCGGTTCCACTTGGCAAAGTAGTTATTTCTGATCAAGGTCAAGTTGCAAATATTAGGTTAGAGCAGGGGGATGTAATATACATACCAGCAAAAACTGATTTAATACACATAGGCGGCGAAGTACTCATGCCACAAGCGCTTGTGTACAACCCAAATGCAACAATTGACGACTACATATCATGGGCGGGTGGCTACAGCGAACGAGCCAATTACGAGCAAATAATGGTTATACACCCTAACGGCATGATAGACGTAGACGCTTACGGCACCTTAAAACCAGGTGACCAAATTTTGGTACTTCCAAAAGTAGACACCAAGTTTTTGCAATCGGTTAAAGATATAACGCAAATAATTTATCAAATTGCTATTGCGGCAAATGTGGCCACCTAAATGACCACAGTACTTAAACGTAATAACTGGGCAATATGGCGCGACGTTATATTTGCCCTTTTTGTACGAGAAATCCGCACAGGCTTCAACGATAAATTTGGTTTAGCGTGGGCGGTATTTCAGCCATTAAGCTTTATATTTTTACTATCGTACTTACGCGGCCTGATCTCAGGTAGTGACTCGCATACAGTGCCCACATTCGAATTTATGATGTACGGCATGCTGTTAATTCAATTGTTTTTAGAAACTTTAAATAACTCAGCAAATTCAATAAAAAAAAATAAGGCCTTATTTGCCTTTAGGCAAGTGCAGCCAATTAGTAGCGTTGTGGCCAGTAGTTTTTTTGATTTGTTAGTTAAGCTATTTGTTTTTGTACTTATTTTATTACTAATGTTTTTACTTAAAATGGATATTAATATAGACGATCCATTATTTTTAATAACAAACGTTTTTGCTGTATGGATTATAGCGATGTCACTCGGGTTACTATTTGCTATTGGGCAATGTTATGTACCTGAAATTACTAAAGTACGAGGTATTTTAACTAGGCCTTTGTTTTTTATATCGGGTGTATTTTTTTCGATGGAGGATATACCCAAAGAGTACTGGTCGTATTTAGATTGGAACCCACTTTTGCATGCAATAGAGTTAACTCGTCATGCGGCTTATAGTACTTACCCTACAGAGGCAGTAAGTGAGTTTTATTTATTAGCTTGTACGATTGTATTATTGTTTTTTGCTTTAGCTGTTTACCACGTTTCGTGGAAACAGGCGCTAAGCAGGTAACCTTATGCAACAAGGAGTATTAAGTGATTAAGCTGCAAAATGTTACCAAGTACTATCCCTCTACGCTAGGTAACCAATATATTTTTAAAAATGTAAGCTTTGAAATACCCAGCGGCCATAACATTGCTATTTTAGGCTCTAATGGCGCAGGTAAGTCTACTCTTTTTAGAATGCTTGCCGGCAGCGAATACCCTAATAAAGGTGAAGTTATTACCGACCTTCACTTATCGTGGCCGGTAGCGCTTGCCACAGGGATTCACCCGCAAATGAGCGGCGCCGAAAACGCCCGCTTTATAGGGATGATTAACGGTGTTGCCGACTTAGACCAATACGTGCGCCGTGTACGCCAATTTGCCGAGCTAGGCCCAAAGTTTGATTTGCCAGTAAATACATACTCAAGTGGCATGAAACCCCGCCTAGCATTTGCTTGTTCAATAGGTATAGATTTTGACGTATACCTAATAGATGAGGTTACCTCGGTGGGCGATGCAAGCTTTAGAAAAAAAACACGCGAAGCCCTCACACAAAAAAGTAAAAATGCTAATGTGATAATGGTAAGCCACGAAATGGACGAACTGCGCCATTTTTGTGATAGCGCCATTGTATTGCACCAAGGCGAACTTACTTTTTACAACGATTTAGAGCAAGGAATTGCTCATTACCAGGCATTATAATTATGAGTCAACAAGCGGTAGAAAAAATAGAACAACGCTTTACCGAGCTAGCAAAAAAAACCGATAAAATTATTTGGCACAATGGCGAAAAGCTCATGGGGCTTGCGCAGGGACTAGAGCAAAACGATGTATACCTAGCAAGGCGTGTTATGCAGCGCGCTCGTAATATTGATCCCACAAATCAATATATACAAAAAGAGCTAACTAGGCTTACTAATAAAATAAATAACCAACCGGGTAAAGCACAAACAAGTACCTCTACCGAGCAAAATACAAAACCAAACGTAAAGCAAGCTGCTATGGCTAAGTTAAATAATAAGCGCGGCCTACACTTGTTTGCTAAGCCATGGTTTGTACTATTGGTTGTGCCTTTCATTTTGTTCGCGTTTTATCAGCTTGTATGGGCTGCCCCACGTTTTGAAAGCCGTGCACAATTAATAATTCAGCAGCCCGACGGCATGGCAACAATGGACCCTTCAATGGCGCTACTTAGTGGCTTAGGTGT
>NZ_AUTI01000445.1:0-6811 GCF_000497995.1 Pseudoalteromonas sp. TB25 | reverse complement strand
TGAATCGCCCCGTGTTTGCCAGAGACTCAATAACTTGAGAAACTGGAACTATGAAAAAATCAAATCGCTATACATCAGAATTTCGTGAACGTGCAATTAGGCTTGTTACCACACAACAGCATGAATACCCTTCTCTTTGGGCTGCGCTAGTATCGATTTCAGATAAACTGGGATGTACCCCAGAAACACTTAGAGCATGGGTCAAGAAATCTCAAGCTCAACCGTCTAAACCCTCTTCTAATACGCAATCAACTGAAGAACGCCTTGCCGTCTTAGAGCGCGAGAATAAAGAGCTCAAGCGAACGAATGATATCCTGAGGCAAGCTGCCGCTTTTTTCGCCCAAGCGGAGCTCGACCGCAAACAGAAGTAATAGTGGATTTTATTGATGCTTGCAGAGAGCATTACGGTGTCGAGTCAATTTGCAAGGAATTGCCGATTGCACCATCAACGTATTATTCTCATAAACAGATACAAAGAGAGCCTGAGCGACTGTCTAACCGCAAAAAGCGTGATGCTGAGCTGATAATACTCATTCGCGAAGTGTGGGAGGATAATATGTCAGTTTATGGTGCAAGAAAAATATGGAAGCAGCTACAGCTTGACGACCATCAAGTCGCCCGCTGTACAGTCGAACGATTGATGCGAGTTATGGGAATTCAAGGTGTTCGTCGGGGTAAAGCACATAAGACAACGATACCTGACGAGCAACAAGATAAGCCACTTGATTTAGTTAATCGTCAATTTACTGCTGAGCAGCCAAATCAACTTTGGGTAGCTGACATCACCTATGTTGCCACATGGAGTGGGTTTGTTTATGTCGCTTTCGTGATAGATGTTTTTTCACGATACATTGTAGGTTGGCGTGTATCAACGACAATGCACACAGAGCTTATTCTTGATGCGTTAGAGCAAGCTATTTGGCATCGTGGCAACCCCGAAGGGTTAATTCACCACAGCGACAGAGGCAGCCAATATTTGTCTATACGATACACTGAGCGACTTGCTGAAGCTGGAATTCAAGCGTCTGTAGGCAGTGTGGGTGACTCTTATGACAATGCATTGGCTGAAACAATAAATGGATTATTTAAAACAGAGATTATTCGCAGAAATGGCCCGTGGAAGAATGTTGATGCTGTTGAATACGCAACGTTAGAGTGGGTCAATTGGTTTAATAATCAACGCTTATTATCTTCAATTGGGTATATTTCACCAGCTCAATATGAAACAGACTACTATGATAATTTAAACGAGTCAGGTAAAGTGGCCTGACTTAAACAAACTGGTCTCCGATGAACTCGGGGCGATTCATTTATTGGGCTTTGATATAGATACTTCTAGAAAAAAGGATGTTGATGATAGCTTAATATTAAGTAACATTTCAGAGAAAATAATATCTAGTCGATACTCCAAATTCAATAAGGATGATAAAGCAAATTTTATTTCACTAATCATAAACGAGAATAAACATGAAAATTAAAAAAGTTGAAATCCAAGCTTTTAAAGGATATCTAAAAAAAGAAGATAGTACATTCGACTTTATGATTAATGACGAACCAGCAAAGCTAGTTGCTATACATGCTCCAAATGGATATGGTAAAACATCCTTCTATGATGCTATTGATTATGCCATAACAAATAATATTCACAGATATATAAGAATTCCATCAATAAAAACACTCAACAATAAATTGTCTTCAGACCAAATACATGATTCTGGTAATGATTTTGGTAGTAAGCTGATTTTAAGAAATATAAACAACCCAGATAAATTGAATACGACTGTAACCGTTGATACGACTATCGAAAATTTTACTGCTTCAATCAGTGCAGATAAAGCGACTAGAGATTATGTATTCGATCCGAATAAAACGCCTAAAGATAGGAAGTTTTTTGAAAAAGTCATTTTATCTCAAGAAGCTATAGATGGTTACATAAGAGAGTCTAGACCAGAGCAAAGGTATCTCGAATTTATTGAGTGTCAATCAGATGATATAAAAGAATTAGAGTCAAGTCGTATTGAACTTTATCAGGCTCTTTCAGATATTAACTCGATGAAAACTATTATCGAAGATAAGCTGGCTTTACTTAAGAAAGAATCTATAGATTCTCATAAAGATTCAATTGTTAAAGAAAAATTCACGAAATATGTGAGCGAACTTATTAAACTTGGTATCGAATTACCTAGCTTTGATGGAGTAGAACAAAATAAAATAAAAGAACAAATTGAGATGGTTTTGAATAATAAACTTTATCTCATAGAAGAAAAAAATAAATCACTAAATGAAGAAAAAGAGATTATAAAAAAAGAGATATCTAAATATCATGCTGAGTATAGAAAGTCATTTAGGGAGATTAAAAGGCTTTCATTGGAAAAAGGTGCAATACTATCCAATAAAAATAACTATGAAAACCACCAGTTATTGATAAAGAAGATCTTTAATGAAAATAAAGAGTTAGATTTTAAAATAAAATTACAGAATGAAGCTTTCGAATACTATGAAAAAATCCCTGCATACATAAAAGCAAAACTCAATGTTAACTCTCTAGTAAAATCTAATGAAGACAAATATCATAAGGTTAAAGAACTTTCAGCGTCCAACTTAAAACTTAGTAAAACAATAGAGAACTCGAAAGAAATAATAAACAGCGGTTTATCTTATATTAATGTTCTTCAAAGGAAAAGAGACGGGTTAGATAGTAATTATCTACAATTAGAAGAGTTAACGAATAAAAAAATTCATTTAATTGAAAAATCAAATAAAGACAAAGAAGAATTATCAGTAAATGAAACTAGAGTTTCTGAAATTAATGAAATCATCAGTAAAACAAAAAACATTGATTTTGTATCCTATGGTTGGGAAAATGGTCTACAAGAATTAGGTCTTATAACTTCTGATGATTATAAACTTATACTAAGTAATAAGATAAAATTACATAACATTCAAAAAGAAGAGAATAAACTTAAGCAAAGTGCATCCAACCTTAAAGAAAACGAAGAAGAATTAAAGAAACTCCAAGGTTATGGATTGACTTACTTAAGTAAAGTTTCAAATTCGAGTATCTCAAACTGCCCATTATGTTATTCTCCCTTTGAAAATCATGACAAACTATGTGAAAGCATACAAAATAATGAATATTTAAAAGACTTTATTGATCCTATTTATCAAAAAAACTTGGAGTTTAGAAAAAATAAGGAAGCTATAAACTCATCGACAAATGAGATCGCACAACGCTATGAACTTTTAGTACTACAGCACCTTTCTGATAAGCAGTTAAAATTAAATGATTTACTCAGTGAACAAGAAAAAATAAAAGGAATTTTATCTAAGGATTCAAATGAACTAGATGACTTTGAAAAACGGATAAATAATCTACATTCAATAACACAAGGTAAAGATAAAGATACAAATATAGCAGATATTAACAATGAAATTTATCTTTATGAAAACTCTCATAATAGATTAAATGAAGTTATAGATACTCACAACTTAACAATAATAAACAATAAAGAAGAAATATTTGCTCTTGAGTCACTAATTTCTAATAATAATGAGGATTTAAAAGAGCTAAGTTTAGTTAAAGAGTTTGAAGAGTTTTTGATTGCTAAGCTTTCTATTGAATTGAATAGTACAATTGAAGATGATGTTAAGACCACTTTCTACAACACTCTATCAATATTAAACGAAAGCAGCGACACTAAGAAACAAAATATTGCTAATTTGGAGTTAGTGAAAGATAAACTATCTCAACCGATTGAAACTTATCTAAGATTATCTGAAGATGATGCGATTGAATCTTTCAACAAAATTTTCACTGATATTAATATTAAAATCAACAGAGAGAAAGAGAACATCGATAGTCTCTACTCAATTCTACCAATAAACATTCAAAGTGATGTTTTTGAAATGAATGAGGATGACTTGAGTTCTATTCTAAATCACCAGTTTAATGAGAAATCTTTTGAATATGATAACAGTAGTAAAATATCTTTTTGTCTCAGAGGTTTATTAAATCTTCTTGAAGTTTACTCCAAATATATAAAAGTAATTAATATTGATGCACAGATAAAAAATGAAGAAGAAGAATTAAGTAGCATCTCTTCTGTTGTTAGTATTTTAAATGATGATGTATCGTCAATAAATACACGTCTGAAGAAAAAAATTGATTCTTACTTCTATTCTGAGTTAGTAAATCAAATATATTCTAAGATCGATCCACACCCAGGGTTTAAGAAAGTTGTATTTGAATGTACGTTCAGTGATAACGACAAACCTAAGCTTAACGTTTACCTTTCTAATGACGAAAGTTCAGCTCTTATTTCGCCTAATATCTACCTCAGCTCAGCACAGATTAGCGTTCTAAGCTTAAGTATTTTCATGGCTAGAGCTTTAAATTCCGAAGAGTACAAAGGGAATGCAGTAGACTGCATTTTAATAGACGATCCAGTGCAATCAATGGACTCTATAAACGTTCTGTCAGTAATCGATTTGTTCAGAAATTTAGCCGTAATGTTTAATAAACAGATCATAATCTCAACTCATGATGAACGATTTTACAATTTATTCAAAGCCAAAGCTCCAAGAAATATTTCTAAGTTTTTAGAACTTGAATCACATGGTAAGGTTAAATCAGGGTTGTAGAAAATAAACAAAGAAATAAATAAGATAAAGAAATAACCTGGTGTAGTGGCATAGTGATTTTGGCCACTATTTACATACAAACTTGTATAAAACCAAGTGGAGCTTTCTTATGCCTTAGTTTTATTAAAAACGTCCACTAATGTTAAACTACAAAAAACTTAATTACTTAATATAGCTATGGCATTTTACATTCCTTTATTACAACCTCACTTTAAGCACATTGAAATTGGCGATACGCTTACATCACTTTGGAGTGGATGTGGCAGTATTGTGCAGTGCCGGCTTGATGATAAAGCCTGCGTTATTAAAGCGATTAAAATACCCAGTTATATACACCATCCTAAAATTAAACAAAGCGAATTTGCGCTTAAAAGAAAGCAGCACTCGTATAGTGTTGAATACACATTTTATAAGCTTTATAGCCAACATTTACCAGTACATGCGCAAAGTATTGAATGTATAGGTGCAATTAATAAAGACGATGAATACGCGCTGGTGTTTAAAAACTTTACCAAACATGGGTTTACTCAAGCAGGGCCACAACATGTTAAAGCTATATTAAGGTGGCTTGCACACTTTCATGCGTTTAACTTAAGTAAACCCGCTGATGGGTTATGGCAGCAAGGCAACTACTGGCATTTAAGCACGCGCCCAGATGAGTTTAATAAACTAAAAGATAACCTTGATAAAAAGTCCGATATTAAAAATGCTGCACATAAAATAGATGAGCAACTACAAAGTTGTGCGTATAAAACGCTGATTCATGGCGATGCAAAACTTGCTAACTTTGCAGCAAATGAGCGCGATGAAATACTCGGTTATGATTTTCAGTATATAGGTGCAGGTTGCGGGATAATTGATGTAATGTATTTTATGACCAGTTGCTTAAGTGATGCACAATTACACGGATGCGCTGATGAGTATCTTGCGTATTATTTTGATAATTTAAAGACTGCTATTACTACTTATCATCCTACAGCACCAGCAGGTAAAATAGCTGACAATTGGCTCGCTTTATGGCCTGCTGCATGGGCTGACTTTTATCGATTTTTAGCTGGCTGGAGCCCCGAGCACCAAAAAATAAATAGTTATATGCAACAGCAAGTAAACAGCTGGTTAGCGAGTAACATTTAATAAACACAACGGGTTGATGGCTTGCATAAATATCAAGCAAAACAATGCATTTTGGCACGATATATGAAAATCTCTTTAAAACTACAGGTCAAATGACCTTTTTTAATATAAAATACTGCAAATTCTTGTATCAGTAGGTTTATATCATGGCAATTCACGTTATTTCTCACCCTCTTGTTCAACATAAACTAGGCCTAATGCGAGCGCATGGTATTAGTACTAAAAGCTTTCGTGAATTATGTTCTGAAGTTGGAACCTTATTAACTTACGAAGCAACTAAAAACCTACAGTTAGAAGATAACGAAATTACAGGCTGGGATGGCAATAAATTAAAAGTAGAGCATATTAAAGGTAAAAAAATTACCGTAGTGCCTATTTTACGCGCTGGTCTTGGCATGATGGACGGTGTTATGCAGTTATTACCAGCGGCTAAAGTAAGTGTGGTTGGTCTTGAACGTAACGAAGAAACACTAGAGCCAGTACCATATTTTGAAAAGCTAGTAGGTAATATTGATGAGCGCTTAAGCTTAGTTATTGACCCTATGCTTGCAACGGGTGGCTCAATGATTGCCACAATCGATATGCTTAAAAAAGCAGGCTGTAAAGAAATCAAAGTAATTGTATTAGTAGCTGCGCCAGAAGGTGTGGAAAAAACACTTACAGCACATCCCGACGTAGAAATATTTACAGCCTCTGTAGATAGCCACTTAAACGAAAAGGGCTATATTATCCCTGGTTTAGGCGATGCGGGCGACAAAATATTCGGTACTGTTTAGGAGTCTTTAAGTGCAAAATAATGACACCTTTTCAATAAAAACTATTTTAACAGGCGCGCAAATGCTGTTTGTAGCATTTGGTGCGCTGGTATTAGTGCCACTTTTAACGGGCTTGGATCCTAATGTTGCGCTTTTTACCGCTGGCATTGGTACTTTGCTGTTTCAGGTAGTGACTAAAGGCCAAGTGCCTATATTTTTAGCTTCATCGTTTGCTTTTATTGCACCTATTATTGCCGCTGTGCAAATGTGGGGCGTGCCAG
>NZ_AUTI01000444.1:0-3444 GCF_000497995.1 Pseudoalteromonas sp. TB25 | reverse complement strand
GCCGCTTTACCAATTGCAGCCTCAGTTCCAATGTGCGTTGGACGAATATACATAGAGCCCGGCGGTAATGGCGTTTCATCTGCGTATTCGCGCATAATATCGATAATCATCGTTTTTAGCATATCGCTGTCAAAACTCGGTAAGCTTAATAGCGCTGAGCTTTGTTGCATGCGTGCAATATTTGCATCCATTCTAAAAAGATAAACAGAACCATCTTCATGGCGAAAGGCTTTTAAGCCTTCAAAACATGTACTTGAATAATGAAGAACGTGCGCACCAGCATGAAGTTCAAGTTTATCGGAAGGGACAATTGAGCTTTCGCTCCATTTATTATCAGAAAAACGAGCTTGAATCATCTGCGGCATAAACACGGTACCAAATGCGGCCATTTTAATCTCTCTTGTGTGGTCTATTTCCCTCCATTGTATGACAATCACACGCTATTTAACCATAGCTAAAGTAAGGCTTTTTTAATTAACTATGAGAATTTTTTGCAAGTGCTGTTTACTAATCAACCGCTTTGGGTGCTATAAACAAAAAAATCGGCTAATACAGTTGCACTAGCCGATTCTTAAAGGTAAATAATTTACTTGAACGAATATCTAATAATACGTTTTAACACCGAGGTATACTGTTTAAAAAAGCTACCTGTATGGTAATCAATACCGTGTTTTTTCAAAACGGCTTGTACTTGAGGTGCAACTTCTTGATAGCGCGAAGACGGCATATCAGGAAATAAGTGATGCTCTATTTGGCAGCTCAAATGCCCCGTTAAAACATGAAACCAATGCGACCCTTTAATATTTGACGAGCCCAGTACTTGGCGGTAATACCACTGTCCTTGCGTTTCGTTTACGCAGTCTTCTTGTTTAAAGGTTTGCGTTTCTTCAGTAAAGTGACCACAAAATATTATGGTTGATGTCCATAAATTACGGATTAAGTTTGCCACTAAATTACCCGCTAACACCCATAAAAATAAAGGCCCTGCAAGTAACGGAAATATCGCATAATCTTTAATTAACTGGCGAGCGCCTTTACTAAAAAAGCGCTGCTTTAATGTAGAGTGTGATACAAGCCCTTCGCGGTTTTCTTTCTTTTTACCAATAAAAACACGCTCTGCAGCTAACTCGTGATACGACACGCCCCACTGAAATAGCACACTTAAATTAATATATGTAAAAAACTGCCATACATTTTTAAAGCGCCATTTAAAATCATCGCTTAAACGCAACAAGCCATAACCAAAGTCTCTGTCTTTACCAATAATATTAGTATACGTATGGTGTTCAAAGTTATGAACGCGGTGCCAACTTTGTCCATCGCACGCTATGTCCCACTCATAATGTTGTGAGTTAAGTTGCTTGTCGTTCATCCAATCGTATTGACCATGCATTACATTGTGGCCAATTTCCATATTGTCTAAAATTTTAGCAAGCGCTAATAGCAGCACGCCTGCAACCCACAATAGTGGCTGAATAAAACCAAGCATAAGCAAAATTCGCCCGCTCCATTCACACACTCGCTGTTTGCGCACAACAGAGCGAATATAGTCAGCATCTTGTTGGCCAACTTTGCCAAGGGTGTCCATTTTAATGGCATCTAGCTCGCTTGCGAGCATGTCGTAGTTAATGTTTTTCATAATTGTAACTCCAAATCACTAACAGGTTGGCTTACGCAAAGTTGTATTAATTGCTCGCCGTTGTCACTCAATTCACCTGTTTTTAAATTACGTACCACGCCTGACTTTTTAATACATTGGCATTGATGGCAAATACCAATACCGCAACCGCGTTTAACGGGGAGCTTTTTTTCTTCAAACTGAGTCAGTAAAACATCGTTGCCCGATACAACATGGGCACTGGCGTTAATTTTTACATTAAATTGGCTGTCGTCGTTTAAGGTAGGCAGCGCTAAACCAAATGCTTCTTGGTAGTAATTTAGCTTATGCGTTTTAGCAAAATCGCTCACCGTTTGCATAAATGCAGCAGGGCCACAGCAGTAAATGTCTGGGTTTTCCCACGGCTTAATATTGCTGGTTATATCGCTTGATTGCTCGCGCGTTAATAATAAAAACGAAAAATGCTCAAATTGCGCTGCCAACTCACTTAGCTCATCAACACATTGATGCTCAGTGGCTTTTGCGTAATACACTAACGACACTTTTTGCGTAGTTTGGCCTAAGTAATCATCAAGCATAGCCAGCATAGGTGTTATACCCGAGCCNGGCGTGTGTGTGTTTTTAAACACAAAGTCGCCGCTTGGCGCAGAAATATTGCACCACAACCCCGCTTTTAATGCACTGCTGAGTAAGCCTGTAAAGCGCCCTTGCGCATTTGTTTTGATTAGTAAGCGCACCAAACCTGTATTTTTAAATTGCTTAGCGCTTGAGGCCACGGTAAAAACGCGTGTTAATAATCGCCCATTAATTTCAACCGTTAAACTTATATGCTGCCCTGACGTATGCGCCTGCCATTGTTTGCTTGGCTTAAGTTGTACACTTAAAAAACCGCCATCAAGCACAGCGGTACTAACTACTTGCGCTCTAAACTGCCCTGCACGCCACGCAGGTTTAAACACCTGCATTACGGGCTCTATGTAGCCTGCAAAACTTTGATGGTGTAAAAACCATTTTGAAAATTGGTTTAATACTTGAGTCATCATGATTAAATCTCTATCAAATCTTAATTGCTTTGAACTTACACGTGTACGCCCAAACTTCAGCGCACAAGTGTACGCTCAAATTTCAAGTTTTCAACCCCAATAGAGTAATTATTCAATTTTTTTATTAGCGCTAATTGCTAAAACAATTTCCTGTGAAGAGGTAATTTTATAAATAGAAGTGTGTGTTTTTCATTCAACTCAACACTTAACAAATTTATTTATGCCATGATAAGGTTATGTAAGATTGGATTAATTTTGGAAGCCATAATGATAAATTTAATGTCACATAACACACTCCCTAAACTAATAAGTGCAGGCTTAGCCGTTGCTATGTTTGCTACTAACGCCCCCGCAAATGCAAAAAGCGATTACGTAAAAAACTATAAACAGCTCGATACTTTATCGCTTAGCGTTAACGCAGTAACAGCGGCAGAAGGTGTAGTTATACCTTGGGCTATTGAACCTTTAGTTAACGGTGACTTATTAATATCTGAGCGCAGCGGAACGTTATTTTTATTGCCTAAAAATACCACTACATTAACTAAAGTGAAGGGCCTACCAAACATTGATGCAAATGGCCAAGGCGGATTGCTTGATTTATCACTACACACCGACAGTAAACAAAACCAATGGCTGTATTTTAGTTACGCAAGTAGTGAAGGCAAAGGAAGCGGAAGTAACACCGCCTTAATGCGCGCCAAGCTAAATAGCGATCATACGCAGTTGTCTGATCAGCAATTGCTATACAAAGGCGAGCATAATAGTACCAAAGGCCAGCACTAC